>CAYWRV010000062.1:0-4136 GCA_964460865.1 uncultured Smithella sp.
TGATGAAATCGCCGATGGCCTCGCCTTCAAAGCGCACGGGACCGCGAATAAGATCCTTGAATTCGATTGTGGTTTGAGGGACCTTGAAGCGGTAGGCGGGTTTTCTGCCAGCCGCTTCCAGCGCGGCACGCTCCTCGCGGGTGAGCGAGCGGCACTTCCCCATGTAACGAGGCATCCTCCTGCTCAGGATGAGAGACTGCCTTTCCTCTTCAAGCTCATCCTCCGTGCAGTAGCAGGGATAGGCCATTTCGGTCGAAAGGAGCTTTTTCAGGTATTCCTCATAGATGTGCAGCCGCTGGCTCTGCCTGTATGGTCCGTATGCGCCGTCCCGTTCCGGCCCCTCGTCCCAGTCAATCCCCAGCCACTTGAGATCTTCAGCCAGACTTACCTGATAGGCGACGTGACTGCGCGACTCATCCGTGTCTTCAATTCGCAAAACTAAGGAGCCGCCGGTGTGGCGGGCAAACATCCAGTTAAAAAGCGCGGTACGTGCGTTGCCCACGTGCAGCCAGCCGGTGGGGGAAGGCGCAAAGCGAACTCTCGGTTTGTCACTCATCTGCAATCATCTCCATTCCGCCGGCCACGGCCAGCGCGGCCAGCCCCTCCCCACGTCCCACAAATCCCATTCCCTCATTGGTCTTGGCTTTGATGCTGACCGATGCAGCCGGGATTTTCAAAACACGGGCGATATTTGCTCTCATTGCATCAATGTAAGGGGCAAGTTTAGGCAGCTCGGTTATCACCGTGACATCGATGTTGGCGATCGTCACGCCTTTGCGGGCGATGATTTCTCCGACCCGCTCCAGAAGATGCAGACTCGATATCCCCCGGTAGGCCTCATCATCATCGGGGAAATGACGGCCGATGTCACCGGCTCCCGCCATTCCCAAAAGCGCATCACAAACTGCATGCAAAAGTGCATCCGCGTCCGAGTGTCCGGCCAGTCCTTTCGCGAATGGAATTTCTACACCGCCCAGAATCAGTTTTCTGTCCGGCACGAAACGGTGGCTGTCGTAGCCGATCCCGGAGCGCAAAACCGTTTTCGCCGTCATACTCCCGTCCGCGAGCGCCCTGGCGATCTTCAGATCTTCCGGCGTGGTTATTTTAATGTTTTCATAAGAGCCGTCAACCATCCGTACCGGCACTCCGAGGCGCTCGACCAGCGAAGCGTCATCCGTCCCGTAAAAACCCTCTTCCTTCGCCAGGACATGTGCGCGAACAAGCAGATCATACCGGAAGGCCTGCGGGGTCTGCGTGAGCCACAGATTACGGCGCGGCACGGTGGCCTTCACCAGCCGCTCATCGTCCGTTTCCTTTATAGTGTCTTTAGCCGTGACACCGATGGAGGCAGCACCCGTTTTACGCGCCTCTTCAATGACATCGGTAATCATTCCGGCGGTGACAAATGGACGGACTGCATCATGGACCACCACTATGTCACACGGGCCTGTCAGAGCCGACAGCGCGTTGCCAACGGAGTCCTGCCGCTCGGCACCTCCGGCGACGACCGCCCCTACCTTCGGGATTGAGTATTTCTCCACGATCTTTTCGCGGACAAATTCCAGATCGCTTTCGGGGACAACCACAATGATTTCATTGACAGCATCAACCCGCGCAAAAACATCGAGTGTGCGCGCCACAACCGGCAGAGCGCCCAGGGACAGATACTGTTTGGAAATATCCGCCCCCAGCCTTTTCCCCGAACCACCCGCTGCAATGACAGCCACTGTTCTCATAAATATTTTCTTCTTTAAGGTTGAGGATTACGCCGCTGCATTGTGTGATACACGGCGGGAAAATTCCGGCACCCGGCGTCCGCCCGCTAGCGGAAGAGAAATAAAATGTAAAAAGGCCCGGAAAACATTTTCCGGGCCCTTGGAACTGTCAGCATCTTTCCCCGGCCAAAACGCGCTGAACATCTTTAATCAGCCGCCGGTTCTTCTTTCCGCCGCTTCCTTGAGCTCGGTAAAAATCATCCGGCCGGCCGTTGTCTGCAACACACTGGTGACTACCACTTCGATGGTCATGTTGATCATTTTCTGCGCTCCGTCAACGATGATCATCGTCCCGTCGTCCAGATAACCGACTCCCTGGCCAGGCTCCTTGCCTTCGCGGATGATTTTAACCAGCATCTGCTCGCCCGGCAGAACAACCGGCTTCATCGCATTGGCCAGTTCGTTCAAGTTGAGGACTTTTACTCCCTGGAGCTCCGCCACTTTGTTCAAGTTATAATCGTTGGTCATGAGCTTGGCGTTTAATTTCTGCGCCAGGGCTACGAGCTTGCCGTCCACGCCTTTAATCTTCGGAAAATCCTGCTCGACGATTTCAATGTCGATGGTGGTGCTTTTCTGCATCCGGTTGAGGACGTCAAGGCCCCGTCTTCCTCTGGATCGTTTCATGGAATCGGATGAATCCGCGATGAACTGCAGCTCGTTGAGAACGAAACGCGGTACGATCAGACTTCCATCAATGAAACCCGTGTCGCAGATATCCGCGATTCTGCCGTCAATGATAACACTTGTGTCCAGCAGCCGCCGCTCCGCATTTTCCTTGCCTTCCGCGGCGCGAAAACTGAACTCCTCGGCTTTTTTCGAGCCCAGCACCAAACCGAGATAACCCAAAATGCCGGTGAGGAGTAAATAAATCCAGGGAACGAACTGTTGATTTTCCTGAATCCTGACAACCATATTCAGGCCGAAGGCAAGCAGAACAGCGATGACCAGCCCGATGACAATACCGACAACACCACCTGCGATCACCCTCAGGGAGAGTTTGCGGATATCTTTTTCGACCATGATTACCAGCAGCGCGACGACCAGGCCTATAATGAAGCCGACAGAAGCTTTCAAATAATCGTATGAAGTGGGCGCCGCAAGGTAAAAGGCGATGAAGTAACCGCTGACACTGCAGGCTAATACCAATAATGCTCTAACAATCAAAGATTTCACCTCCTTTGTAAAAATAATGCGGCAGATTCGCCGCTAAATAGAGAAATAAATAAACAAATAAATAAATGGGAAGGTGGAGGCCTGTTTTCCCGTGACAGTAAAAAACAACCTGACTTTCTTTAATTTTCAAAGAACAGCGGCGCTTCCGGCGGAAGCGCCGCCTGGCCATCTATTGGACGGTGAAAATCATCTGCAGGTCTCGTTCAACTTTCGATTCCTGCGCATTCGAGGCAACGGAGATTTCTTTGACCAGCAGATTTTTTGCCGTGTCCATCATCTTCCGTTCACCGAAGGATAGGTTTTTATCGCTTTTGAGTATGAATAAATCTCTAAGGACGCTGGCTATTTCAAAGACAGACCCGGTTTTGATCTTTTCCAGATACTCACGATAACGTTTGTTCCATGTCTGCTTGTCAATGGTCACGTCTTTGTTACGCAGGATCTCATAAACTCTCGGTATCTCTTTTTCCATGATCACCTCACGCAGCCCCACCGCTTTGGCAGAATTTGTCGGGATCATGATCTTCATGCCGTTACCCATTATTTTCATCACATAAAAAGGTTGCTTTTTCCCCATAACCTCTTTGTTTTCAATAGCTTCAATGACACCGACACCTTGAGCCGGATATACCGCCAAATCGCCTACTTTAAACATTTTCTTATACACCTGCCTTTCTTTAAGAACATGGGATACTACCACCGTTTGGCAAGAAAGTCAATGGCCAATCTAAGATGCTGATATATTTGAGATTTATTCCATTAAAGCCTGTTAAGGGAGATAAATCAGCGGGTTTTGGGGTTTGCTGCGGTGGCGTATCTCAAAATGAATAAAGCAGGCGCCTGTTTCATCAGTTTCACCGGCCCGCGCGATCACCTGACCCTTTTTAACCGCCTGGTCACGCTGCACTTCTCTTTTTTTAAGATGGGTATAGACAGTGGCAAAACCATTTGAATGACGTATAATGATTGTCTCACCATATGCGGCCAGAGTCGAAGAATAAATGACTGTTCCCGCTGCCGCAGACCTTACCGCCTCTCCCTCGGCACAGGAGATTCTGATCCAGTTATGAAAGGTCTTGTTCGGCTGGACACCGAAAGAGGTCTTCACCTTCCCCCGCACAGGCCAGACCAGTTTGCCTTTTTCCGCCACGACTATATCGTCATCCTTCCCGGGTACATCCCTGGCCG
>CAYWRV010000062.1:4236-10518 GCA_964460865.1 uncultured Smithella sp.
GGCGCGGTCACTTTCGGCACAGGCTTCTCATCAAGATCGCCGGTTTGACGCGCCTGTACCATAACATCATCGATAACTTCGGCGGCATCCGGAATAAAAATCACCTGTCCTTCTTTAAGATGGGAAATATCCCGAATATCGTTTGCCTGCGCCAGTATCTCGATACTGGTCGAGTAGGCACGGGCGATACTGTAGGCTGTTTCTCCTTTTTTTACAACGTGATAGACCCCCGTGGAAGCACTTCGCGGAGTTTGGGGGCCGGCGCAAGCCACCAGAATCAGGAAAATTCCTGCCACCGGCAAGAGCGCCCGGCGATATCGGTTGAAAATTCTCCCCCACCGGATCATTCTTTCCATCCGCTTTCTCCAATCAGGCTGACAAAACGACAGCCGCCGAGATCTTCTTTGTCGATGCGAGCCGGCTCGTCAGCCGCACGCGTCAATTTGTAGAGTGTCTGGACCTCCCGGCTGCCGACCGGCACAACCATTCTGCCGCCCGGGGCAAGCTGCTCAAGCAGGTATGAAGGAACGTCCGGAGCCGCGGCCGTGGTGATGATCGCGTCAAACGGGGCCTCCTCCCGCCAGCCGTAGGAGCCGTCTCCGACGCGGATGGCGACATTGTAGCAGTTTAACTTATCGAGCAACTTGCGTGCACGGGTCGCAAGCGAAGCCACCCGCTCAATGGAAAAAACTCTGTCCGCCAGCCTCGCCAGGATCGCCGTCTGATAGCCGGATCCGGTGCCGATCTCCAGCACCCTTTCCCTGCCGGTGAGCGCCAGCGCCTCGGTCATCAACGCGACAATATAGGGTTGAGAGATAGTCTGTTTTTCGCCGATAGGCAGAGGATTATCGTTATAGGCCTGATCGATCAGTCCCTCATCTACAAACAGGTGGCGCGGGATGGTTTCCATCACTTTCAGCACGCGCGGGTCTTTGATTGAGCGCGCCCGGATTTGTGTCTCCACCATGCGCGCGCGCTGTTTTTTGTATCTGTCCATCAGGCTGTCTGCATCTTTTTCTTTTTCGGCGGAATCGCGTAGAGTTTCTGAACTGTTTCATGCCGCCTGAGACCCATGGCCTCGCGGGTAACTATGAGATAGTAGTATTTCACTTCCGCATTCCGACGCTCAACGTTGAATTTATCTATTATATCATTGATTTCTTGAAATACAGGGTCATCGCCGGACGCGGCCTGCCCCGCGCCGCTCAAACACGTAATCTTTTCATAGATTTCGCGATCGATAGCCAGCAGCTTCGCCAGGGCATCCTCCACGGCAAAGCCCGCGCGCGCCAAAACAGCGGCCCGCTCGCGCAGCATCTCGTCAATGAGCGTCTCCTGATGATTTGCTCTTACCGAAGATAGGGGTCTTTTTCTCCAGTCCCTGCCGATCATGGCTGTTCGTTTATCATTTAAGTTTTTAATTTTCAACATGGAAAGGCCGCGGCGGCAGGCTTGAAATGTTTTTTCCCTTTACAGACCGGGATTATTTAGCTACCTTATCCGTCAAAACAAAACGGATTTCTTTCAGGTAAACCGGTATATTCATGAGTCCAGAAGTACAATTTCCCATGTCACAGGCTGTGCAAAATGCCTACGCCCGGGGTGAAGAGGATGAAACCCTGCTCCCCCTGGTTCTGGCCGACAAGCGGCAAAATCCAGTCGGCAGGATTTCTCCGGGGGATTCCGTCATTTTCTACAATATCCGTGGCGAGCGTGAAATTGAACTGACCCGCAGCCTCACGGAAAAAGACTTCGACGAATTTCCGATCGCCCGCGGCTTGAATGTCAATTTCGCCACAATGATCGAATATCACAAAGGGCTCAATGCGGAAGTAGCCTTCCCGCCGGCCGGCGTTCTGGACGACACGCTAAGCGATGTAATCGCCGCCAACGGTTTGAGGCAGGCCAAAATCACCGAGGCGGAAAAAGCCATCCATGTAAGCTATTTCTTTAACGGCAAAAAAGAAACGCTGCTTCCGGGAGAAGAAAGGATTGTCGTTCCGACACGCAAGGATGTGCGGCTTTTCGACGAGGCACCCGAAATGTCCATCGACAAAATAACCGCCGCAGCGCTGGATAAAATAAATGATGACTCCTGCAACTTCATCGTCGTCAATTTTCCCAATGTCGATGTGCTCGGCCATATCGAAAACCGGGAGGCAATCATCCGCGGTGTCGAAGCGGTTGACCGTCAGACGGGCATTCTTATTGACGCGGCGCGTCGGCAAAATGTTGCCGTCATCGTTACGGCGGACCACGGCACTGTCGAAAGATGGCTCTACCCGGACGGGAGCGTGGACACGGGCCACACCACCAGCCCCGTACCGTTTATTCTGCTGCACCCGGACAAAACCCTGACTTTACGGCCCGCAGGAGAGCTTACCGACGTCGCTCCGACCATCCTTCAGCTTCTGGGTCTTGCCGCGCCCGCGACGATGACCGGCCATTCTCTTGTCGCTTCTCATAACGGAACCGTTTCGCCTGTGAGCCGCCTGCTTTTGATCATCCTTGACGGTTGGGGACTAAACGAAAACACGCAAGGGAACCTGATTGCATGCTCCGCCACGCCTGTCATGGACAGCATCGCTGACGCATTTCCGTCGGCGCGTCTGGCGGCCTCCGGCTCGGCCGTCGGTCTGCCTGCCGGTACAGTGGGCAACTCCGAGGCCGGCCATCTCCATATCGGGGCGGGCCGACGCATCTATTCAGACCGTGTGAACATCGACCACGCCATCGCCGGCGGAACGTTTTGTAAAAATGAAGCCTTCCTCCGGGTCATGAGGCTGACAAAAGAAAATAAAACCGCCCTGCACCTGATGGGCATCGTGTCTTTTTTCAGCTCGCATGGCTCTATCGGCCATCTTTTCACACTAATGGAAATGGCCCACAGTCAAGGCATCGAACGCCTCTTTATCCACGCCATGCTGGGACGGCGCGGCGAACAGGCCGAAAGCGGCGTAAATTACATCCGCCAGGTCGAGGAAAAATGCCGGGACATCGGGCTGGGGCAAGTTGTTTCCGTCATCGGCCGCTACTGGTCCATGGACCGCGAGGAAAACTGGGACCGGATTGAAAAAACTTATCGTATGCTTGTTTACGGTGACGGAAATAAAATTCCGGCGGAGCACAAACCATGAAGGCGCAATTTAACGAAACAATCATCGAGCTTGCCCAGGGAGACATTACACTTGAGACGACCGACGCCATTGTAAACGCCGCCAATGAACGCCTGGCAGGCGGCGCAGGCGTGGACGGTGCGATTCACCGCGCCGGAGGCCCGGCCATCATGGCCGAGTGCCGCCGTATAGGCGGCTGCCCGACCGGGCAGGCGGTCATCACCACCGGCGGCCTCCTGGCGGCGCGTTTCGTCATCCATACCGTCGGACCAGTCTATCAGGGGGGGGCGAAAGGCGAGGCGCGGCTTCTATCTTTGGCCTACCAAAACAGCCTCGCTTTGGCGGCAACGAAGGGATTGCAAAGTATTTCATTTCCGGCTATAAGTTGCGGCATTTACGGCTACCCGGTCCACGAGGCCGCCTCTCTGGCGCTTTCAGCATGTATTGAATTCGCCCGTAAAAACAATAAAATAAAGCTTATTCGCCATATATTGTTTGACCGGAAAACCTTTGAGGTCTTCCAAAAGGAATTCAAAAAGTCAGTTTAGCTGAAATTGAGGGCAAGATGGAAACAAAGCCGACCTTTGCCGAGCTTGAAGATAAAATTTCCGCCGTGTCTGAAAAAGTTCGCAAACAACTGTCGTTGGAGAATCATTACCGCATCCTCGTGGACTCCACCAATGATTCCCTTTATCTGGTGGACATCGACGGTCGCTATCTCTTTATGAACCCCAACCATGCCTCGCGCATGAACATTCCGATGCCCGATGCCGCCGGATACTCATACAAAGATTTTCACACCCCGGAGCAGACGGCGGAATTCCAATCCAAAATCAGAACCGTTTTTGAAACAGGTATGTCGTTGCACGACGAACATGAAAGCTCACGCGGCAGGGGATATTTTCTGCGCACTTTCAGCCCCGTGAGGGATCCGGCCAATCCCGGCAGCATCATCGCCGTTTCGGTAATATCCAAAGACATCTCGAAAAGAAGAAAAATTGAAGAGGCGCTGCTGCAGTCGGAAGAGAAATACCGCCAGCTCATCGAATACTCCACAGAGGCGATTTTTATTATTAGAGAAGGAAAAATCATTTTCGCCAACAGTCGTACGGAAGCGATGCTGGGCTACCCGATGGAGGATCTCGAGCTGATCTCCTTCATCAACTTCGTGCTGAGCGAAGACCGCGAAATGGTCTTTGACAGGCAAAAGGCCATTTTTCACGGCGACACCTCGGCCGGTAATTACAGCTTCCGGATTGTCAATAAAAACGGGGGTACCATCTGGGTGTCGTTAAACAGCGCGGCCATCATCTGGGATGATGAACCGGCCACCTTAAATTTCATGCGGGATATTACCAATCAAAAGAAAAACGAAGCCCGCCTCCTGCAGGCGCAAAAGCTCGAGTCAATAGGCACGCTGGCCGGCGGCATCGCCCACGATTTCAACAACCTCTTGATGGGCATCCAGGGGCATACCTCTTTGGCGCTTTTAAAACTGAGCAAAGATGATCCCAATTATGACCATATCAAAACCATCGAATCACTTGTCGCCAGCGGGGCGAATTTAACCAAACAGCTGCTGGGTTTCGCGCGGGGCGGCAAGTATGTGGTCAAAAAAGCCGACTTAAACGCGCTCATCGACAAAGCCTCGCGCACACTGGAACATACGAAAAGAGAGATACGCATTCATCGCCACTTCGAGCCGAACCTCTGGCCCGCCGATATCGATCAGGGACAGATCGAGCAGGTACTGATGAATATTTTCATCAACGCCGCGCAGTCGATGCCCGGCGGCGGAGAACTGTATCTGGAAACAAAAAACGCCTGCCTTGACGAGAGCCATTTTAAAACCTTCGTGGGAAAAGGCGGAAATTACGTAAAAATTTCCGTCACCGATACCGGCAGCGGCATGGATGAGAAAACGAAAGAAAGGATTTTCGAGCCGTTTTTCACCACCAAGGAAATGGGGCGCGGAACTGGTCTGGGACTGGCCTCAGCCTATGGCATCATCAAAAACCATAACGGCTTTATCAACGTCTATTCAGAAAAAGGACAGGGCTCCACCTTCAATATCTACCTGCCGGCCGCCGTTAAAGCTGAGGAAACCGGGGCAGCCGCCATAGAGGCAGCTCGCGGGCTGAGCAGATGCTCGGAGACGATCCTTCTGGTGGATGATGAAGCGGTCGTTCAGGAAGTGGCCGGTGCCATGCTCAAAGCTCTGGGTTGCACCGTCATCGCCGCTTCCGACGGGACTTCGGCTCTGGAAATCTATAAACAGCATCAAAGCCGCATCGACCTGGTCATTCTCGATATGGTCATGCCGTCGATGAGCGGTGGTGAGGTGTTTGACGAAATCAGGAAAATCAGCCCGCAGTCGAAGGTACTTCTCTCCAGCGGATACAGCTTAAACGGACAGGCCAGTCGCATCATCGCCCGCGGCTGCAACGGCTTCATCCAGAAACCCTTCACCCTTGACGACCTGTACAGACAGATCCGCAGAATCATGGGCGACGCACCCACGCCGCCCGGGCTGACACAGCCCTCCCTCCCTTTTTAAAGGCCTTGACCAGAATGCGAAAAAAATTCCGGCAAAGACAACTCCAGCCCATCGGCGAAATACTTTCCCGCGGTCTGAAAAGAAGAGGTTTTACGCCCCGGCTCGAAGAGGGCAGGCTCTTTGAGCTGTGGCCAGAGGCGGTTGGCCCGGCCATTGCCGCCCAGTCAAGGCCCGACGCGATGCGCGGCGGCATCATGTTTGTCCAGACAACCTCTTCTGTCTGGGTGCAGCAGCTCCATTTCATGAAAGACGAGATAAGAAACAAAATCAATGAGCTCAGTGGAAAGACCTGGGTGCGGGACATTCGTTTCGGCGTGGGCTATGTGCCCCGGCATCAAACAATAAAAGATGAACCGGGGCCGGCGCACGGAAAAAGCGCACTTACAAACAGAGACAAAAAAATGATTGCCCGATGCACCAACGATCTCACCGATCCGGAACTTTCGGAAATACTAAAAAGAGTGATGGAAAAAGAAATCACCCGCCGGAGGACCCTGGAGGCAAAGCCAAACCGGTGAGCAAGTCCCGCATCGCGGGTGTATATTTTTTCGGCCCTTCATAAATATACAAAGACGGCTCCACTTTCAGCTCTTCCCGCCCCGAGCCGCG
>CAYWRV010000063.1:0-10441 GCA_964460865.1 uncultured Smithella sp.
ACTTCCGCTGCTGCAGACACGGCCGAGAAGATACTGCCGCCGGCAAAAACGCCGGTGACCCAAAGACCCATCTTCAAAAACTCACGGCGGTCCAGCTCGGAAATATTTTCCGGCTTTTTCAATAATTTGTGAGGAGCCTGCTCTTTTGGCGCCATTGTTTACTCTCTACCTTTCCTCCGTTGGCTTCGGGTGATGATTATGCCTCCCCCAAGCCATCAAAAACTTTTTCTCCCAGCAAAAACGCAGCGCCCGAAAGACCTACTCCGCCCAGCACGACAAATATTTCATGCCAGGTGGGGAAGTAGGTATTGAGGCGGGCATATTCCTTAACGCCCAACTCCCAGTACATTGGAACGATCTGCCCCGCCACGACCATATCCAGGCGCATGAAAAAGGCGCAAAAGATGATCAGCAAGGCGGCGACAAAAGACAGGCCGACGCTTCTGCCTCTGGTGAGCACAAGAAGAATAAACGGGATGATCATGCCGAGGGAAACTTCAAAAACCCAGAAGTTGAAAGCAAAGGCGCCGGAAACAAAAGCCTTGTAAACCATAGACTCATGAGTGCCGCCCACGGTCAGTGTCACCATCCGCCATATGGTCAAAAACATCACCACCGCCAGCATAAGGCCGGCAAGCCTGCTCACCGCGGCCAGTGAATCGCGCATAGCCTCACCAAGCGGCTCGCGCCTGACCCAGTGGGCGATCACGGTGAAAAACACCACGGCGGCGCTCCCCATCAGCACAGCCGAGGCGATGAAGAAAATGGGCAGGTAGGACCCGTACCAGAACTCGCGGCCGTTGAGCATGGCAAAAACCCCGCCCAGGTTGCTGATGGCGGCAATGCCGAAGATGATTCCCAGAAGACCGGCCACGGTGGAGGCCCTGTGCCGGTCAAGCATCAGAAGAATAAATTCAATGATGAGTAAAACCACTTCGAAGGAATAAAGCACACCCATCCACCAGATGTTGGAGGTAAAATTAGGAGACAAAAAGAGGTATATCGCCAGGCGGAAGGGATTTTCCAGTTCGAGCCCGATGACAAGAAAACCTGAACAGATGGTGATGACGGAGAGAAGAACCGCGCGTTTGGCAATCGGCTGGAAACTGGCCACGCCGAAAATATGGCCGATGGACGACACCATGCACAGGCCCGTGGAGATGATGACAAAAAACGCATAGGTGGCAATGAGCATCGCCAGCGGAACTTCACGGGAGGTACCGTAAGCGTGACGGCTTCCCTCAATATACACGGAGTGGATGCCGAAGGCGACTCCCGCGATGAACAATATGCCCATGAGGCCCAAGAAGGTCAGGTAAACCGGACCGCCGGAAAGAACGCGGGCGGCCGCGCTTTTTAAGTGATCCGTCAGTGATAAATTTTCCAAAGTTTCCATCATCATTTATCCTTCGTCCGGCCCCGCCGGTTATAATCAGGGAACGACAAAATTAAATTTATGGCAGTAGGCGCAGTAATCCTCCGAGCGGGTATGCTGGTGATGGCAAAGGTTACACTCCAGATCTGTGCCGTAATGAGGCGACACATGGGGGTTTTGCGGCTGCACAGCCGCGGTCTTCCCGGCCAGCTTCGCCGTTGGTCCATGACAGGCCACACACTTGGGCATACGAACAGCTTCGTATTTTTTCACATTGCCGTGGCACTGGGTACAGAGGACATTTTTAAACGCATGGACGTGACTTGCCGGCAGGCGGCCACGGAGGGAACGGGCGTTGTCTGCACCTGAAAGATGGCAGACCATACACCCTTCATAGGTCATTTCTTTTGTGGGTACGTGGTCGGCCGGTAAAACCGCTTCCTTGTGGCAGGCCGCGCAGTCCCATGCTTTGGCCTGTTTATTTACCCCGGCCTTACGGGGCGGCGCCGCTTTAGATGCGGCAAAGGAGGCAAAGGACCAGACTGTCATGAAAAATAATGAGATCAGGATAATGCAGACCGTGCGGTTTTTGATGTCTGCAGGATTTTTTTTCATTCGCTTTCACCCGGAAACTGAGTAATCAAACCGTACGGCTTGCCGCGGCAGATCCTCCGGAAATCACTCGCGTGCAACCTTTGGCTCCCCGCGTCAATTGCGGGTAACTCTAACAAATATGATTTGGCGTGTCAAACTGAATCAAAACAGAAAAACCGGGGCGGGAGCGGGAACTGAACTCCCCGCTCCATTTTTGAGAAGCACCCGGCTTTTTAAGGTGTTTTGAAGTTGAAACTGTGGCACTGACCACAAAAATCCTCCGAACGGGTATGCTGGTGATGGCACAGGTTACAATCCAGGTCCGTTCCGTAATGGGGGGAAGTGTGCGGGTTGGTGGGTTTGATGTCTTTTGTTTTCTGTGCCAGACCTTCCGTGGGACCGTGGCACGAAACGCACTTGTCCATGTCCAGTTCCTCGGGTGTCTTGGTTTTGCCGTGACATTCAATGCAGCCGACACCCGCCAGTAAGTGATGGTGACTGTTGGGGAGCTTACCCGTCAGGCTTAAGTTGTCTCTGGTGTGACAGGCCCGGCACGCTTCCCAGTTCATGGCTTTCGTGTCCACGTGCCCTTTCGATAGAACTTTGTCCTGTCCGTGGCAGGAGGCACAGTTACCTCCCTTGACACCGGCTTTGGACATGTCAAGTCTCGCCTCCGCCCACAACAGGCGGCCGGCGGCTAAAAACACAAGCAGGCAGAATAAAACAGGCGCTAGCTTCTTTATCTTCACAAACTGCTCCTTTCGCGTGATTGTATACACTCGTTACACCAAAGAGACCGGTTGGCCGGAGGGAAAAATAAAAACCTCCGGCCAACCGGCGATCCATCTTAACTCCAGGCCTTTTCAGCAGCCGCGTTTTTGCCGGCAACACGACCGAATACGATACAGTCAGCCATCGCCACTCCGCCTAAGCGCACCGCGCCATGCACGCCGCCGGTCGCCTCACCTGCCGCGTAGAGTCCCTTGACAGGGTTGAAGTCAAGACTCATGACCTGTGCGTCTTTATTGATGACCAGGCCGCCCATCGTGTGATGGACCTTGGGCCAGAGCCGCGCGGCGTAGAATGGTGCCTCGAGCACCGGTCGAGCATCTTTAAAAATGATGCAATCGAAATCATCATCTTTCTTCTTCTCGACAAAACCGTTCCAGCGTTTGATTTCATTTAAAAATGCATCGACCGGAATATTGTATTCACGGGCGAGAGCCTCAAGAGTATCAAACTTTTTGATCGCTCCCACCTCCATGCCTTTTTGTAAGGCGTTGGGAAATACCTGCTTATTGACGGCATAGGTGTCCCCCATGATGATGACC
Source organism: uncultured Smithella sp. (assembly GCA_964460865.1). Lineage (GTDB taxonomy): Bacteria > Desulfobacterota > Syntrophia > Syntrophales > Smithellaceae > UBA8904. The sequence continues at coordinate 3,301 of CAYWRV010000063.1, forward strand.
GGGTCTCCCAGAAGAATGATCGCGTCGGCCCTTTCCTTGCGGTTGCCTGTCTCCTTGAAGAACCTCTTGCCGGTTTTGGGGTTGATCATCGGGCCGTAGCCGACCAGCCTTTCGCAAAACAGGGGGACAAAACCAAATCCCTTTTCATCAGGGCTTGTCCAGGGCCCCAGCTGGATCCAGTCCATTTGCACATCCATCGCCCCTGCTTTACAGGCGGCCAGGATCGCCTCGCCGGTGGCGCCGGGCTGGTTGGTGGATTCATACCTGTCGGTAAGGCGCGGGTCGTGGATCATGCGCATCCGGACATCCCGCGAAAACCCGCCGGAGCCGAGCACCACGGCTTTTTTGGCTTTAATGAAGGCCGCCGCGCCGGATTTCTCATCGGGGAAACGGTAGTTTTTACGCACCTCGACACCGACAACTCTGCCGCCCTTGTCGACAATCAATCTCTCCATTTTTGTGCGCATCTGCACCTTGACGCCGATTTCTCTGGCTTTGGCCAGTTCCTTGTTGACAACCTCAGATCCGGAGCGGATCGCCGTTGCGTGCGCCCTTTTCACGGAGTGACCGCCATGAAAGCCGACCGAAGCGTATTTGCATCCCAGGTAGCTTTCGGTCCACTCCAGAGCGTCTTTCGCTCCGTAGGCCACCATCTTCGCCAGTTCCGGATGGTTGATGTAGGCTCCGGCCCTTAACATATCCTTGAGCATCAGCTCCGGAGAATCCTCAATCCCCTCTTCTTTTTGCATTTTTGTTCCCGGCGCACAAAAGTCACCGCCGTTAATAATCGAGTTCCCGCCATGTACGGGCATTTTTTCGATGACCAGCACGCTGGCCCCCCCGTTTTTGGCCTCCAGAGCGGCGGCGAGACCGGCAAAACCACTGCCGACAACCACCACGTCGTACGTTTCATCCCATTTTTTGGGAAGATCTCCTGCCGCCTGCGCCTGACTCGACATCAGAGGCAAACCGGCCGCCGCCAGTCCCGCCACTGCGGCTGCTCCTCCAGCCGTTTTGATAAAATTCCTCCTGGTGAAGCCACTTTTGGCATCATTTTCTTTTTTCATGCTTTACCTCCGTTAATTAAAGAATGTTGTGCTAAAGAGCTGGTTTAAGGAATTGATTTACCTGGTAAACATCCGGCAAAAAATATGTGGCTGTTTCCGTCAGATACATAGCTGCCACACGAGCATAATTACTACACCCTCGCGGCAAGGGATGTCAACTTTAAAACCTGCCGGATTTTTACACGGTCAGGAAGGATTTTCAGGTGCTGCCGCCAACGGCCGGATATCTTCAAGCCACTTGACATTATTGATTTTATTGATTAAATTCACTCAATCCTTGACTTTACCCATGGTTTGCTGTAATCAGATCGCGGTCTTTCCAAGAGGCGCAAACTACTCATGAATATCTCTTTTGTGCTTTTTTTACAGACAAGCCTTCCATTAAAATCACCGGAGCGCATCTTTGCTCTCCGACCACCTCATTTATTTCAAAAATCACACCCTCGCGATGAGGGTCAAGGAGGATACGGATCATGACTAAAAGCGGTACACAGGAAAACAAAGGTCCGGTGCTGGGTATCAACAGCCTCGGGCGCATCGGCAAACTTACGCTTTGGCATCACGTCGGCAGAAAATATTTCAAGGAAATCATCGTGAACCAGGGACGTGACGTAGGCATGGGGATGGAGACTATCGCCCGCCTGATCGAGGCGGACGCCACCTACGGCCTGCTGCACCGGTTTCTCTACGGTCATAAAGCCAAGCCCTGTGTCCAGATCGTGGACGAAAAAGGCGGCAAACTGCTTATTGACGGCATACCGGTCACGGTGCTGCGTGAACAGAGAAACCCTCTCAACATCCCCTGGCGCCAGTACGGGGCGGATGTGGTGGTGGACTGCAGCGGTTCCTTTAAAGACCCGACCGTACCGGCCGACGACAAGAAGGGTTCCATTCGCGGCCATTTGAACGGCGGGGCGAAAGTGGTGATCCATTCCGCGCCGTTCAAGATTAAAAATAAATCGCTGGAAACCCCGGAGGACACGACAACTCTCATCTACGGCATCAACCACACCGCCTTCAACCCGAAAAAACATCTGCTCGTCTCGGCCGCTTCCTGCACCACGACGGGGCTGGCACACATGGTAAAACCTCTTCTGGAAAACGAGGCGACCAACACGATTCTGACCGCCTCCATGTCCACCATCCACGCTGTGACCAATTCGCAGACCGTGCTGGACAAACTGCCCAAGGCGGGCGAAAAAGACATACGCAAGACAAGAAGCATCTTGAACAACATTATTTTGACCTCCACAGGCGCAGCCAAAGCCCTGGCCGAGGTCATTCCCGAGGTGAAAAACATCGGTTTCATGGGCGACTCCATCCGTGTGCCCACCAACACACTATCCCTTATCGTGCTGAACGCAACTTTCCAGGCGCGCCAGGGCAAGGCGGGGGCGGCGGCCAGCATCGATACCAAAAAGCTAAATGCCATCTATGAAAAAGCCGCGCAGGATAATCCGCTGGTACGCTTTACCATGCAGCAAAATGTTTCCACGGATCTGATAGGCGAAGATGCGGCCGTGGTCATTGAAGGGCAGTTCAACCACACCAGAACCGCCTTCATTCCCGTGGACCTGTCGCAGATACCTTCGCTGCCTCCGGCGCTCATCGAGGCCGCTGCGGACAAAACGTTGCAGGTTCCGGTCGTCCATGCGAAAATATTCGGCTGGTACGATAACGAATACGGCAGCTACACAAATCGCATGGGTGATTTGACCGTCTATATTCACAAAAATATACAATAGGTTCGACTAAACGATGCGCGGGGCTTCGTGCTTTCCCGATGAAGACGAAAGTGCGAAGCCCCGTGAGCATCTTGCAGGCGATGAACGGCTTATTTGCCGTCCGAGATTCAAGTTAAACAATTATATACGCAGATGACCACTCCCGGAAAAATGGAAAAGACAAGAAGCGACCAGGACGTCCTTGAGGAAAAACTGAATAAGGCGCTGGAAGAAAATAAGCGTCTGCAAATCCAGTTTACCACTGCGGCAAAACAGACACGGGAGCTGAACGAATTCATACAAATCATGCTGACCATGTCTCCGTTCGCCACCTGCATCATCCAGGGAGAAAAGATTATCTATCTCAACAAGACCTTCGCCGAAGTTTTCGGGATGACACCGGGACAGTTACGAAAGCTCTCGCCCTGGGAAATGATTTTTGAGGAAGATCATGACCTTATCAGAAAAAACATGGACGATATTCTAGGGGGTCAAAATCCTTCTTTTTTCGTCTTTCGCATCGTTATCGGCGAGGAAAAAATAAAATGGATTATGGGCTCTTTTGCCCGCATTCACATGAATGAGGAGCAGGCGGTTTTAGGAAACTTTGTTGATCTGACGGAAGGATGGCTCATGGAGCTTGCCTTCACCGATCCTCTGACCGGTTTGTCCAACAGGAAAATCATGATGGACCGCCTCGAACAAGCCATCGTTTCCGCAAAAAGGAGAAACGACCAGATTGCCGTCCTGTTTGTAGACCTGGATGATTTCAAAAAAGTAAATGACACCCACGGCCACAAAACCGGCGATCAGCTGCTCATTGAAATCGCCGGCAAGCTAAAAGAGGTGGTACGTCGTGAAAACGACACGATTGCCAGGTTCGGCGGCGATGAGTTTTTTATACTCTTGACCGATATCTCTCAGGAAAATCAGGTGGAAACGGTCATCGGCCATCTCTTCGGGGCATTTGCCCTGCCTCTGTCCGTAGGAGAGCAGGCTTTGAGCCTCAAGGTCAATTTCAGCGTCGGCGTCGCGCTTTATCCGCAGCACGGCAAAGACCCCGACACTTTGATACGTAACGCCGACAGCGCGATGTACCGCGCCAAAAAATCGAAAAAAAACCGCTACTGTTTTTACGACCCGGACCAGGATTTTCCAAGAGATCCGAAATCTGGCCAGGCCCGGCAAAAACTAACACAAAAAAGATGAACGGTTTTCAGGGAGGGCTACAGCCCCGTCCGCGCCTGTTCTCCTTGTTCATGTCCCGGAAATTGCCTTGCGCCGCAGGTAAATTCCCCTAAAAAGATGCTCTAGAGATATTTTTCTTCCAGCAGGGCAAGCACCTTATCGGCGGAATCGGTCACGGCCGTGCCCGGCCCGAAGATCCCCTTCACTCCCTTTTCGTACAAAAATTCGTAATCGACAGGCGGAATGACCCCGCCGACAACAACGATAATATCTTCCGCGCCCATTTCCTTGAGGTTACGGATGAGCTCCGGCACCAGCGTCTTGTGTCCGGCCGCCAGACTCGACACTCCCACTACATGGACGTCGTTTTCCACGGCCATCTTCGCCGCCTCTTGGGGAGTCTGAAACATCGGGCTGATGTCCACGTCGAAGCCTATATCCGCATAGGCGGTGGCAACCACCTTGATGCCGCGGTCATGGCCGTCCTGGCCCATTTTGGTCACCAGCTGACGGGGGCGGCGGCCGGTCCTCGCCAGGAAATTCTCCGTTCTTTTCCTCAAGGATTCAATGACGTCACTGTCGCCGCATTCGGATGAGTAGGCACCGGAGATCACCCTGGTTGCCGCCGTGTAGCGGCCGAAAACTTTTTCCATCGCATCGGACACCTCGCCCACCGTGGCGCGCAACCTTACCGCCCCAATGGCGGCCTCCAGCAGGTTACCGCCTTTTTCGGCCGTCCGTGTAATGAGTTCGAGGGCTTTCTGCACGGCGGCATTGTCACGACTTTTTTTGATATCCCCGATACGGGCGATCTGTTCGTCACGCACGCTTGCCGGGATATCGAGCACCTCGATGGGGATTTCCTCCTCGATACGGTATTTGTTCACCCCCACGATGGTGTCTTTGCCCTGGTCGATGCGGGCCTGACGTCTGGCTGCCGACTCTTCGATACGCAATTTGGGCATGCCTGTTTCAATGGCTCTGGCCATGCCTCCCAGCTCTTCTATTTCATCCATGATCTTTTTTGCCTCCCGGACAATGGAAGCGGTGAGCGCCTCTACGTAGTAGGAGCCGCCTAGGGGGTCAATCACACGGCAAACCTGCGATTCCTCCTGGATGATGATCTGAGTGTTACGGGCAATACGCGAGGAGAGCTGTGTCGGCAGGCTGACCGCCTCGTCAAACGAGTTGGTATGCAGCGACTGGGTGCCGCCCAGCGCTGCGGCCAGCGCCTCGAGCGTGGTGCGGATTATATTGTTGTAAGGGTCCTGCTGCGTAAGGCTCCAGCCGGAGGTCTGCACATGGGTCCTGAGCACCCGGGAGCGGGGATTGGCCGGTTTGAACTCACCGACAATCTCATGCCACAGATACCGCGCGGCGCGCAGCATGGCGATCTCCATGAAGAAGTTCATGCCCACACCGAAAAAGAAGGAAAGCCTGGGCGCGAAATCATCAATGTTCAGGCCCGCATCAATGGCGGCGCGGATATATTCCTTGCCGTCGGCCAGCGTGAAGGCGGTCTGCAGCACTGAATCCGCGCCTGCCTCCATGATGTGATAGCCGCTGATGGAGACTGTGTTGTATCTGGGCATGTTCTTCGAGCAGTAGGAGATGATATCGGAAACTATCCGCATGGACGGGCCGGGCGGGTAGATATAGGTGTTACGCGTCAGAAATTCTTTGAGAATATCATTCTGAATGGTGCCGGAAAGCTGCTTTTCATCCACACCCTGCTCCCCGGCAGCCACGATGTAACCAGCCAGCACCGGCAGGACGGCCCCGTTCATGGTCATCGAAACCGACACTTTATCCAGGGGGATGCCGTCAAAAAGGATTTTCATATCCTCGACCGAGTCAATCGCCACACCCGCCTTACCCACATCGCCCGCCACACGGGGGTGGTCGGAGTCGTAGCCCCGGTGCGTGGCCAGGTCAAAGGCGACCGACAGGCCCGTCTGTCCCGCGGCCAGGTTCCTGCGGTAGAATTCATTGGATTCCTTTGCCGTAGCAAAGCCTGCGTACTGGCGGATCGTCCAGGGCTGATTGGCGTACATGGTGGCTGTAGGCCCCCTGAGATAAGGGGCAAGGCCGGGCAGTGTGTTCACCGTATCGAGCCCGGCAAGGTCCTCCGCCGTGTAAACGGGCTTGACTGAAATGCCTTCCGGTGTTTCCCAGTTGAGTGACTCCAGAGGTTTCCCCTTGAGTTCTTTTATTGCTTTCTCTCCCCACTCGTCCATGTCTTTGTGTGCTGCCACGTCAAACTCCTTTTGTGTCGATTCCGCAAAAAGCCAGGCTCGGTATGTTGGAGGAAGGCCTCTCCCGGTATCTTCCACCGTCCGCCATGCTTCTTACGGAGAATTATTTTTTTTTCAAAAAGCCCTCCCGGCTAATCCTCAATCAAAACAATCATAGCACCTTGCATCATTGCATCTTGCGCAGTTCTTTTTTCAGTATCTTGCCCACCAGTGTTTTAGGCATGGCATCTAAAATAACCACTTCTTTGGGAACGAAGAATTTCTTCAGCTTGCCCCGGCAGTATTCCAGAATTTCTTCAGATGTGGTCTCGCGGCCGGGCTTGAGTGTCACAAACGCTTTTATCTCTTCGCCGTAAACCCTGTCTTTGATGCCGATCACGGAAGCTTCCGACACTGCCGGGTGAGCGTAGAGAACCTCTTCGATCACCCGCGGCGAAATATTTTCGCCGCCTTTGATGATGATATCTTTTTTGCGGTCCGTGATGAAGAAATAACCGTCTTCATCCACGTAACCGATATCCCCTGTATAGAGCCAACCGTCTTTAATCGCCTGTGCCGTTTCTTCCGGCAGGTTCCAGTAGCCTTTCATCACCATCGGGCCCTTAAGGACAATCTCACCCTCCTCGCCCTGGGGCAGATCCCGGCCGTCAAGGTCCACAATTTTCATCTCCATGCCGTTCATGGGCTTCCCGATGGAGCCGGGTTTGATCACATCCAGACCGATGTTGGTCGCATTGTTGGCGCCCGCTTCGGTCAGGCCCCATCCCTCGCCGATCTCCATACCGAATTTTTCCTTGAACTGCTTCCAGGTATCCAGTGACAGGGTCGCCGAACCGCACACCCAGTGCTTCACCGAGCTGAGGTCGTATTTGGCTTAATCCGGAAACATCATCATATAAACAATCAT
>CAYWRV010000064.1:0-10366 GCA_964460865.1 uncultured Smithella sp.
ATGGTTCATTCAATATTTAATAAATGCGTGCAAGATTCAGGTAATAAGTTAACAGCGTCCCCTTACTATTTCACCTTACTATTTCATTCATACTATTTCATACTATTTCATTTTCCGGATGCGGATTTCGATATCTTTGTCATCTTTGAGTAAATCAACAAGTTTGGCCGTGTCCGTCTCTCCATAGTGATACGGATAAAGAACTTTCGGCCTGAACATCAAAGCCGCATCGGCAGCCATTTCCGGCGTCATCGTGTAGGGTAGATTCATCGGCAAAAAAGCAATATCGATATCGGCAAGCCCTTTCATTTCCGGTACATTTTCCGTATCACCGGCAAAATAAACACGCTTGTCCCCGAAGGTTACCACATAACCGTTACCGACTCCCCGCGGGTGGAACGGTTTGCCCGGCGACATCTCATGCCTGATGTTATAGGCAGGCACCGCTTCAATTTTAAATCCCTCCACTGTACGTGACTCGCCGTTTTTCAGCACAATCGCTTCGGGGATCTGTTTGCCCACATCGGGGTTACCGACAATCTTTGTTGCGGGTTTTCTGATCAGTTTTACCGCCTCCGGATCAAGATGATCGTAATGGTCATGGCTTATCAAAATCAGGTCCGCGGCGGGAAGCTTAGCGTAGTCAGCCTCGGTGCCGACCGGATCGATATGCACGGTCTTGCCGCTAAATGTCGCCATCAGTGTCGCATGCCCCAGAAAAGTGATCACCAGGTCGCCCTGCGCCGTTTTTATGGTATCTGTCTGCATTTTCTCCTCCTCCAAACGGTAAATGTCCCCTACCCGCCGCCCGGGCGCGCCAGCGCTTCCAGGTAGCGGGCGCTTATTTCTTCGACCGGCTCCAGACAAAGGCAATTGAGATAGGATTTCAAAAAACCTTTGAGAAAAACAGGTGCCAGCACGGATCCTATAGCATCTTCTTCAATGTGCTTCAAATAATCAACCCGGATTTTGCTCATCTGCGCGATGTGTTCCAGCTCCACGCCCAGCTCCTGGCGTATTCGCCTCAGATCGGCGCCGCAGATGTCCTCCTTTTGCAAAATCGTTCCAATGGTCTCGCTCCGGGCTACCTTTTCCTTGAGAACATCACGGCCGGGCATGATCATTGTTTGGCCGGGACCTCTCTTTAAATCAAAGACTCCCACCGGTTTTTTCTGTACCGCCTCATCAGCCCCGGCACCAAGCTCTCCGCGGCGGACGAGCTCCTCATGGTATTGTTTTCTGGTTTGTTCGTTAATCAGAGTCTCGTAAGCCTCTTCAATAAGCGATAAAATCCTCTGTCTCTCCTCTTCTGAAAAAAAAGAGTAGCTCACCAGCGACCCGCAGGTGTAAATCTGCCGGGCGGCGTTGTAGGCATGCCTTATTTCGAAGGCAGCCGCACCAGGCCCGATATCGAGCATTTCATAGTAATTCATTTTTTCAAAGTTTTTAGGCATAGGACACACTCCCTGAAAAGACACTCAAACCGCTGTTCCCTAGATGTTGCGTAAAGACAGTTGCCTGCCGGCGTGCTCGACAATCTGGCGGCTGAGCTCTTTGAGATCCAGTGCCGTTCTTGTATAGGGGTAGCGGTCAACGAAAGACGTCTGCTGGCAGATGGCATCATGGACGTGATCGTCATAGGTTACATTGCCGGCGAACTCCAGTTGCAGCCCCAGATGTTTTTCAACCATCCTGCTGATCTGCGGCCCCAACGAGACATTGTCGTAGCGGCGCATCTGGTTGATCACCAGTTTGAAGCGAAACGAAGCCAGCTCATCTTGCAGTTTTTCATACCGGTCCGGATAAAGTGCCGCCAGTGCGTTCATCATCGTATCGGGCCGGTTGGACGCCCCCTGGCCGAACTTTTTTTCGATTTCTTCACTGAGCACCCTGAACTCCGGCGCGGTAAAACAGTAACGAATCAGGCGGAAGTAGATCGAGCGGATCAGGCGGTAAACATTTTCAATGGAGGTCGGCTCCGGCGTGGTGATGAAAATACCGTTTTGCGAGATTAAAAAAAAATCGAGCGTATTGAATGAAGTGCCGGCACCCAGATCCAGCAGGATGCGGTCATAGTCGAGCTTTGCGATGGCCCGCAGCGTTTTCATTTTCTGCGCATAGGGTAGATTGGCGATGTCGAAATTGTCACGGGCGCCGCTGATGAGAAAGAGATTTTCAAAAGAGGTTTGAATAACCGTGTCTTCCAGTAAGAGGATTCTTTTTTGAAGAAAATCGGAAAACCCCTTTTCGGGATACGGCACTCCGACGAGCGTATGCAGATTTGCGGCGCCCAGATCCAGATCGATGATCAGGGTTTTTTTGCCCGCTTTGGCAGAGAGCCTCCCCAGGGAACTGGTGAGGAAACTCTTTCCCGAGCCGCCTTTTCCTCCGCCGATTGGCCAGACAAATGCCATACTCCAGCCGCCGTTTTTTTACATTTACATATATGATAAATAAGTCATATTCAAGTTATAACTTCCCCGGATCGTATCTGTGCCGCGGGGCATAATGACCCGAAACCTGTCAGAGGCACGGGCCGCCACGACTTTTTCCTTTCCGATTGTGACAAGCTTCTTGACATATAGAAATATTGCTTCTACAGAAAAACGATTATCACGAATGGACGGTCAGATGATCACAGGCGAGCCCGTAATCAAAGTAGCACTTGTTCAAAATTCGCCCCGGGTGAGTGTGTCTCTTGACGGAAGCTACCCCCCTGTTTCCGGCAGCAAGGCAAAGACAGAGCTTTGCGCGTCCTGCGGTGAAAACAACACGGTCATACTCAAAGGGCATAACGGCCGGGTACTGGCCCGGGAAAAAGAAATCTCTCTGTCTCCGGCCGACCCGGCAAACGCTTTTTTCAGCATCCACGACCTGAGCATCGGCATCCGGTTCCATTGGGAGCGCCTGCAGACTCTCTCTTTCCGCAGCGACATCCGGTTTTCGGCAAACCCTGACGGCACTGTTTCCATATACAATCTGATCGGCCTGGAAGATTACCTGGCCTCGGTCATTTCGTCGGAGATGTCGGCAGGCTCACCACCGGAGTTTCTCAAGGCCCAGGCCGTCACCGCGCGCAGCTGGCTCATTTCGATGCTGGAGAAGAAGAAAATGCCGCGCGCCAGGCAGGCCGAAGATGGAAATGAAATCCTCGTATGGCGGGATGTCAACGACCACGAGGGATTTGATGTCTGCGCCGATGATCACTGCCAACGCTACCAGGGCATCACGCGGATAATCTCCCAAAACGTCGCCCGGGCGATAAACGACACGCGCGGCCTGTTTCTGACCTTCAACGGACACATCTGCGATGCGCGCTACGGCAAATGCTGCGGAGGACGAACAGAGGTATTTGCCACCGCCTGGGAGGAGGCCTCGTTTCCCTATCTCATCAGCATCCCCGACAGCCCCCGCGAAAGCACGCCGCTTGCCACTGAAAGAGATGTTAAGGCGTGGCTGCTGTCCAGGCCCGAGGCTTACTGCAATACGGCCGATGAATCTCTCCTCGGGATGATTCTTCCCTCGTTCGACCTGGAAACCGAAAATTTCTACCGCTGGCGGGTGACTTATACAGGTGAGGAGCTGACAGGCATCTTACGGGAAAAATCAGGAATCGACTTCGGGCCGCTCAAGCGCATTGAAGCGCTGGAGCGCGGGCCTTCAGGCAGAATCAGCCGCCTGGCAATAGAAGGGGCACACCGTAGTGTGACTGTCGGCAAGGAGCTGGAAATCCGCCGCTGGCTTTCACCGACACACCTGCTTTCGAGCGCTTTTGTGGTTTCGGCACGACATAATGCGGCAGGAGATATTTCTCACCTTACCTTAGACGGAGGCGGCTGGGGGCATGGCGTGGGACTTTGTCAGATCGGAGCGGCCGTCATGGCGGCCCGGGGCTTCAGGGCGGAAGATATTTTAGCCCACTATTTTCGCGGTGCGGTTTTGGAAAAACTCTACTGACCGCACGACATTGCCAGTCAAGGCACTAATTTATAAAAACGGCACAGAAATGACGATAACTGAAGACACAAAAGACGGCTCCTGCAAAAAAAAGCGAACCCCCTGGCTGTGGGTGCCTTCCGTATATATGGCCGAGGGCATCCCCTATATGGTCGTCATGGCCGTCAGTGTGGTGATGTATAAAAATCTTGGTCTGTCCAACACAGATATCGCCCTTTACACCGGCTGGCTTTATCTTCCCTGGGTAATCAAGCCTCTGTGGAGCCCTTTTGTAGATCTTTTCCGCACCAAACGCTTCTGGATTCTGCTGACACAACTGATCATCGGCGGGGCGTTCGCCTGTGTGGCTCTGACCCTCCCGGCGGCGGATTTTTTGCGCTACACGCTGGCGGTTCTCTGGATCATGGCTTTTTCGTCCGCCACGCACGACACAGCCGCCGACGGCTTTTATATGCTGGGGCTGGACACGCCGGGCCAGGCGGCTTTCGTCGGCGTCCGCACCGCCTTTTACCGCGTGTCCACCATCGCCGCCAAAGGCGGGCTTGTCGTCCTGGCGGGACTTTTGCAAAAAAACGGTTACCCGGTGGCTTCCGCCTGGTCGATAACTTTCCTCGCTCTGGCGGCGCTTTTCCTCGGTCTGTGTATTTATCATTTCTTCATCCTCCCCTGTCCGGAAGCGGACCGCTCAACACCTGCGGCCAAAGGAAAAAATCTGTTTGGCGAATATTTCCGCATCATCACGCTGTTTTTCCGCCAAAAAGACATTGTCGTCATCATCTGCTTCTTTTTATTTTATCGCTTCGCCGAGGCCCAGCTGGTGAAAATGGTCGCCCCTTTCCTGCTGGATGCCCGGGAAAAAGGCGGTTTGGGGCTTTCCACCGCCGAGGTCGGCTGGATTTACGGAACGGCGGGCGTGGTCGCTCTGATGCTGGGCGGAATACTGGGCGGTTATGCCATTTATCGCAGGGGTCTCAAATTCTGGCTGTGGCCCATGGTGATCATCATGCACCTGCCGGACCTCATCTTCGTGTATCTTTCGCATGCGCAGCCTGAAAGTTTATGGCTCATCGGCTGCGCTGTGGCCGTCGAGCAGTTCGGCTACGGATTCGGCTTTACCGCCTATACAATGTATATGATCATGGTTTCGCAGGGCGAGTATAAGACTGTCTTTTATGCCATCGCCACCGGCATCATGGCACTGGGCATGATGGTTCCCTCGATGATGAGCGGCTGGATCCAGGAAAGGCTGGGCTATATCAATTTCTATTACTGGATATTGATAACGACGATTCCCGGCTTCATCGTCGCGGCGCTGGTAAAGATCCACACTGATTACGGAAAAAGAAAAGCGGAAGATAGATAAATGGAAAAGGGACTGATTAAAACGGCTTTCATCCTGGGTGCGGGACTGGGCACCAGACTCATGCCCCTGACCCGGAACATACCCAAACCGCTTCTCACGGTGGGCGGCCGCCCGATCATCACCTACGCGATGGAGCATCTGCGGGGCATCGGCGTGGAGAGGTTCATCGTAAATACACATCACTGCCCGGATAAATACCCCGAGTCGTTTCCCGACTCCCTCTGGCACGACATTCCGATCATCCTGCGCCACGAACCGGTGCTTCTGGATACGGCAGGGGGTATCAAGAATATCGAGGATCTGCTACGGGACGACGACCGTATCATCGTCTATAACGGTGATATCATTACCAGCCTGCCGCTGGAGAGACTTATCCGGCGTCATTTCGAGCTCCGAAGCGAGGTCACGCTCGCTTTGCGCAGCAGCGGGCCGCTCCTCAACGTCAATATTGACTCCGATGGTTTTATCTGCGATATGAGAAACATCCTGCGCCGGCCCGGAACACAGAGCTGTCTTTTTGCAGGCATTTACATAGTTGATCGATCCTTTTTCCGTCGTCTGGAAAAAGAGAAAATTGCATCGATTGTCGAGCCGCTTATTGCCGCCATCACCGACAACCCCCGTTCGGTCGGAGGGGCAATCATTGACAGCGGTATCTGGCACGATGTCGGCACTGTCGAAGAATATCACAGGCTGAAACAGGGCCTGCAAATATAAACATCGAAAGAGCTCAAAGCCGATGGACAAAAAGATTGAGAGTTTTCTAAGCGATCATCTGGGCTTTGTCGAGTTCAGATTAAGGCCGATCGACAAGGGCGGGTCGGATCGGACTTACTCGCGCGTGCTGCTCAAAGACGGCAGAAATTTTATCTTTATGGCCTATGGCGTTGAGACGCAGGAAAATGCCTACTGGGTGGAGCTGAACCGCTTTCTCCATGAGCTGCGGGTTCCGGTCCCCAGGATCATCGCCTTTGATCAAAACAGGCGCTTTCTTTTGCTCGAAGATGCAGGTGAGCTGGACTTTTACATGCTTCGAACCCTGCCATGGCACAAAAGGCGTCGTTTTTATCTGGCCGCCCTTTCGGAGATCCATCGCCTGCACCGCTTCCCACTGGCCCAACTTCCCGCCGACCTGAAAATGTGCCAAGGCTATGATGAAGAACTCTACCGCTGGGAACACGAGTATTTTCTGGATAACTTTGTTGATGCTCTTTGCGGGTTTGAGCTGCCGCAATCCCTGGCAAAGCAGTGGAAAGAAGAATCGGCACAGCTTATCGAAAACCTGCAAAAAGTGTCCCCGTGCCTGATCCACCGCGATTTTCAATCCCAGAACATCATGCTGGGCGATGAGCGACCGGTTTTCATCGATTTCCAAGGGATGAGGCAAGGCAATCTGTTTTACGATCTGGGCTCTCTCATCTGCGACCCGTATGTGACGTTTCTTTCGGAGGAGAGAAATGAGCTCATCTCCTTTTACTACCGGATTATGGGACCTGATTACAGCCTGGAAAGATTCACCGACTATTTCTGGGAAGGGGCGGTGCAGAGACTTATGCAGGCGCTGGGCGCGTACGGATTCCTGGGACTTAAAAAAAACAAAAAACATTTTCTCAAGTATGCGGCTGGCGGTATCAAAAACCTGGTCACTGCCACCGCCCAGACCGCAACGATGCCGGCATTGAATGAACTTGCCCGCCAGTGCATGCGCATTGTAGCCGGCAGACCGGATTTATCCGCACTATCTCCGAATATTCAATGACGGGTATGCAAATTACAACCGCGAAAACAAGAAACTTAAAAAAAGCATCCCGCCTGCTGGCCTGGATAATTCCACTCGTTATTGTGGCCGGCGCCTGTAGCCATTTTCTGGCCGGATCAGACCTGCGCGAGGCAAACGAACTTTTCAATCAGGGAAAATTTGCCGCCTCCATCGAAAAATATGAAAAGCTTGCAAAACAGTACCCGGGCGTGGCCGACCGGGTTTTGTTTGAAATGGGGTTTATCTATGCGCACCCCGGAAATGAGCAAAAAGACTACAAAAAAGCCCTGGAATGTTTTGAAAAAATCATCAGCGACCATCCCCAAAGCCGCCTCAGGCAAGACAGTGAAATGATGGTCTTTCACCTGCATAATATGACCGACAAGGATATCAGGATTTCCACACAAAGCAGACAGGCAGCCGAGCAGCAGACCCGCATCGGGGCTCTCCAGCGGGAACTGACGGCAAAAGAAGAAGAAATAGCCGCTTTGCAAAAAAAGCTGACTCTGCTTGAACAAAAAACAGCACCTCCACCGTACGGCCCGGCCGATAAAATCCTTATTGAAAAAAACCTCAGGCAGATGACGCTTCTGGCCGACGGGCAGATTATCAGGACCTACCGTATCGCCCTGGGTGGTAATCCGGAAGGCCCAAAGGAAAGACAGGGAGATAAAAAAACTCCGGAGGGCATTTACTACATCAAGGGACGCAACAAAAGCAGCCGGTTTTATCTTTCACTGCATATCTCCTACCCCAACGAAGATGACATCAGGCGCGCAAAAAAGATGGGCGTCTCGCCCGGCGGGAATATCATGATCCACGGGCTGAAAAATGATTTTTCCTGGATGGGGGAGGCACACACCCAAAACGACTGGACGGAGGGCTGCATTGCCGTCACCAACGAGGAAATAGAAGAAATTGACAAACTGGTGCCCAACGGCACCATTGTGGAAATTCGTCCCTGATGCGCGCACCGCTTGCGGCATCCGGAAATTGCTTTTCATTAAGGCGTGACATAAGTCACCAAAAACAGACCTTCGGCTCCCTGTTCCCAAATTACATCTTGCGCACCTGCCAACCTCCATGCTTTAGAATTCCAGATTGAACAGGAGAACATCTTTATTCAATGTTACCAAGTGTCAAACCTTCTGCCGCGGCATACTGCATCCACCCTGTCATCATGCTTGTAGTAGTTCTCATGGCTTTTCACGGGTGCGCTCCGGTCAAAAAAATACAGGTGCAGTACGGTTCATTTCCTGCGCATCCGGAAGAAAAGCTCGAACGCCATGATTTTTCCGCCGCCGCAGGAGTGGAAGTTGTCGGCCGATTAGCCGTCATCCGACTGGAAAAGGGAGATACCATCCCGGATATTGCCAGGCATTTCGGCCTGGGTACAAACGCTGTCACCGAGGCCAACCCGGACGTCGATATCTGGGCACCCGCAGCAGGCGAGCGTATTTTGCTGCCGATGAGATTTATTTTACCGGACGGTCCCAGAAACGGGATTGTAATCAACCTGCCGGCCATGCGGCTGTTTTATTTTAAAAACAGAGGTAAAGAAGTCTCGACCTACCCGTTGGGCATCGGCACGGAGGAGCGCCCCACACCGATGGGCAATATGCAGGTGACAAAGAAAGTAACAAAACCAACCTGGTATGTGCCGGCCAGCATCGCGGCGGATCACCGCAAAAGGGGGGACATCCTGCCGCCGCAGATTTTGCCCGGGCCGGACAACCCTCTGGGAGAATACGCCCTTTATTTGAGCAGGCCGTCGTATCTTATTCACGGCACAAATAAGCCGGCCAGCATCGGCCTCAGGGCCACCAACGGGTGCATAAGGCTCTATCCGGAAGACATCAAAAAACTCTACGACCAGACACAGGCAGGCACGCCGGTGCGCATCGTCAATCAGCCATACCTTGCGGGCCTGGCAGACGGGGTCATTTACCTGGAGGCGCACGCGCCGCTTGAAAATCTGACAGGAGATCCGCTGGAGGATGTTTATGAAAAGCTGGCAAAACTGGAAAGAAAATCATCCACCGCGGTGGACTGGAGAAAGGTCAGGAAAACACTTGCCGAGGCGGCCGGTTACCCGCTGCCCGTCTCCGTGGGCAGTGAAAGAAGTGATTCGTGGTCTGCGGATATTGTCGAAGTGAATCACCCGCGGCAGCTGTTTGGTGCTCCGGTGATACCACAGTTGAAAGTAGGTGCCTGGTATGTGTGGGTTGCTGATAAAGAAAACGAGCTTGAAGCCGTCAGGCTCGCCGCCATGGTCAACCACCAGGGGCCGCCCATACCGGCGAGAGTTCTCGCCAGACAAAACGGCTTTCGTGTTCTGGCCGGCCCTTTCAGCAATAAAAACGAAGCGGACAATGTCATAAAACAACTGAGGTTTGATCTGGAAATCGAGGGCCGTCTGATCGAACCGGCCAGGAAGAAATAGACTATCCGGTAATTTTCTGATGCGGCCGCGCAGGGGGCGGCCCCGGAATGAACGGACAATGAGATTATGGAGATAAACGCAGTGATGAGGACGGGACGTGAAATTCATGGTGTCGATAACCGCCGTGTCCATTACTGCAGCAATTGATACATGAAAACGAAAGGAGGTGACTGCAAGATGAAAAAGAGTCTTTTACTGATCGCCATGATGCTTACTGTGACGATTGCCCTGGCTGGCTGTGCGACCACCGGCGATTTGGAAAAAGTGCAGGCGCAGGGGCAGCAGACCAGCGCAAAAGCCGAACAGGCCCTGAAAGAAGCACAAGACGCCAAGGCGGCGGCCGATGCGGCCACGGTGAAGGCGGCTGACGCGGCTGAGCGCGCGGAGAACGCGGCCAAGCTGGCTGAAGAGAGAGCCAGACTGGCAGAAGAAAGAGCCAGACTGGCAGAGGAAAAAGTTCAAAAAGCGGAAGAAAGCTCGAAGCGGGCCAACGCCGCTTTCGAAAAATCAATGAAAAAGTAAACCTTTTTTCTAATGTAATGAGCGGCAGACCATGAACGTTCGCCGCTCATTTATTTCCACTTCCGCAACTTTTCGCCCGCTCCGAACCTTTTTTCTGCCCGTTTGGCTTTTCACCAGGGCCACTCATGGATCACCCGGATTACTGAGCATTTTTTCATTTCCTTTTTTTTCTGACCCGCCCGGCACCGCTTTATTTCCCGGCTGGCAAGCCCGCAATACTTTTTTACCACGCAACCGTTTGCCCCATCTCCTCTTGCGCTCACCAGGCCAATATGCTAGACAACCCGCGATTATTTAATTCTTTTTGGAGCATACCACTGTT
>CAYWRV010000065.1:0-10348 GCA_964460865.1 uncultured Smithella sp.
GGGTGAGGCAGGCGGGCCTCGAAGATAAAATCACCATTCTCTTTCAGGACTACCGCCGCACCTCCGGCCTGTTCGACAAGATCGTTTCCATTGAAATGCTCGAAGCCGTGGGGCATCGCTACCTGGGTACATTTTTCAAAACGTGCGACCGGCTGCTGAAACCAGCAGGCAAACTGGCGATTCAGGTAATCACCATCCCCGACCAAAGCTATGAATCCTACCGGCGCAAGTCCGATTGGATAAAAAAATATATCTTCCCCGGGGGGCATCTGCCGTCTGTGACCGCCCTGTCTTCTGCCGTGACGAAAAATACCGGTTTTTTAATGGAACAGCTCGAAGACATCGGCGTCCACTACGCGCGGACACTCAAAGACTGGCGAGAAAAATTTCTCAACAATGTTGATAAAATCAGGGAGCTGGGCTTTGACGATGTTTTCCGGCGCAAGTGGGTTTATTATCTGGCCACCTGCGAAGCGGGATTCCGCGAAAGAGCCATCGGCGATGTCCAGGTGGTCTTTCGCAAACCGGCGTAGGAAAAAGGCCTGAAACGAAATAAACCGGCCCCGAAATATACCGGCCACACGGACACAGTTAAACATCTATCCGAATGATCAGCGAAATTTCCGAAAACCTCTACCGCATCACGCTGCCTATGCCTTTCCGGCTGCGCCACGTCCATGCCTATGCCCTGACCAGCGGCCCGGATGTCTGTCTGTTTGATACAGGCATGTACATGCCCGGCGCTTTTGAGCGACTGGAAAAGGATCTGCAAAGCATCGGATGGTCGGTCCGGAACATCACCGAAATTTATCTGAGCCACGTTCATACGGATCACTGCGGCATGACGGGAATAATTCAGGATGAATCAAAGGCCCGGGTCTATCTTTCCCGAAAAGCACATCTGGCGCACGAACATTTTCAGCAGGGCCTGCGCCTGATCGAGCAGGCAGGCTTATTCTACAGCAGGCAGGGCGTACCGGCAGACGATGTAAGAGCCATCATCGAAGAAATCGAGGATATGCGAACACGGATTCCCGACTTTGCCATCACCGGTTTCGTTGGTGAGAGTGAGGTGCGCACCTTCGGCGGCAGGTCCTTTGAGGTGGTATATACGCCCGGCCATGCCGACGGTCATGTCTGCTTCTTTTTCCGGGACGAGGGCCTTCTTTTGGCCGGCGATCACATTTTGCCCTACATTCCGCCCAGCCTGAGCCCCAATATCTATGATGAAGAATTTCAGCCGCTCGCAAGTTATCTGGCATCGCTTGCCGCCATAGAAAAGCTTCCGGTTGCCTGTGCGCATCCGGGACACGGCACGTCCTTCAGCGGCGTTTATGAACGCATTTCCGAAATCCGCGAACATCACACCATAAAAAAGGATTTTCTGCTCGGCATTGTCAATAACAAGCCGAGGTCTGTTTTCGGTATCGCGGGCGAGCTTCTCGGCGAGGCAGGGGCGGCGCGTGACGACTGGGAAAAATTCATGGCGCTGAACGAAACGTATGTCTATCTCAAGGAGCTGAAACGGGAAGGAGCCATCATGGAAAAAGTATCTGACGGGATTCTCCTGTACAGCCGCTGACCCATCCGTAAAGAACCAGCGGGCGAAAATACTCTACAGTCGGCCTGCCATCAGCCTGTCAGCCCATACTGTAGTAGCCCTCCCATTTTTCATCTATCTGTTTTTGAATTTCCTCGATCTGCTCGTCGGTCAGCACCTTGAAGCGTGACTGTGCCCGGAAATATTCGCGCACCGGCACCAGTTTGCGTTTTTCCAACAGCTTTTCGGAAGCGGCTGTCAGAGTGAGCTTTCCATTGATAATTTCGTAGAGGTCAAAATAGCCTGTTTCAACCGCGAGTCTGCCGATTCGGATGCCGTGGCGCGGTTCATAACCCCAACCGGGCGGACAGGGAATGTGAATGTGGAAATATTTCGCGCCCGGATATTGGAGACAGTTTTTTACTTTATCGTAAAGATCCAGCGGATAGGCGGCCGAGCAGGTGGCCACATAACTTAAATGATGGGCTGCCATGATCGCCGGTACATCCTTTTTCTGCTGCGGCTTTCCCCTGAATGGTGTGTTGGCCGTGATGGCGCCGGCGGGCGTGGTGCCGGAGCGCTGCACGCCCGTGTTCATATAGCCTTCATTGTCGTAGCAGAAGTAGATGAAATTATCGCCTCGTTCCGCCGCACCGGAAAGCGCCTGCAGGCCGATATCGCTTGTGCCCCCGTCCCCCGCCCAGGCCGCTACCGTGGTATGGTCGTTTCCCTGAGTTTTCAGCGCGGCAATGATTCCCGTGGCCGCGGCGGCGGTGGAGGCGAAGGTGACATTCAGACAGGGCAGTTTCGTCGCCGCAACCGGAAAGAGACCCTGCAAAACCGTAAGGCAGCTCGGCGGGACAACCAGCATCGTGTCTTCACCCAGGGCCTTGAGACCCACACGATAGGCGATGGCCAGACCGCAGCCGCTGCAGGCGCGTGTGCCGGGATGAACGTATTCCTCCCGCGGAAGACTCAGTATGGTGCTTTTTGCAGACATGAAATTCTCCTATAAGTTAAGCCCGATCCATGACGGCCCGGCCGGTGTTTTATCGAGTATCGCTTCCCTCAATGTTGAGGTGAGCTCCGCTGTGCGGATATCGCGGCCGCCGATGCCCGCAATAAAACCACGGACCCGGGGCAGCGCACCGGTGCCGGCCAGCCACTCATAAAGAGCTGCTTTTAAATCCGAGGCAAGCGCCCCCTCATAACCGTAGCTGAGCGCTTTTTCAAAAACGATCACGCCTTTTTTGCCCTTCAGGGCCGCGGCCAAAGCCTCGTCGGGAAAAGGCCGGTAAACGCGCAGGCCCATCACTCCGACTTTTATGCCTTCAGCACGCAGAGCATCAACACAAACGCGCAGCTGGTAAGTGAGCGAACCCATCCCCAGGGCGACGTACCGGGCGTCTTCACACAGGTAGGGCTCCAGATAAGGGTCGGCCCCGCGCCCGAAGATATCCGAAAATCTCTCTTGGGCCTGGGCTATTATACCGAGCGAGTTACGCAAATCTTCCTGCAGAAGATAACGGATCTCCATGTAACCGTGAGCCAGTTCGCCGTGGACATCAACTCTGGTGTCCGGCAATGTGACCGTGTTTAGATTGGCGGGCTCGGTGGTACTGAGCGCGTAGTCCGGGCGGAAGGGAGGCAAAAACAGATCCACCTTGTCCTGATCCGGTAACTCAAACGGCATGTAGGTGTGGGACAAAATATATCCGTCATAACAGACCATCACGGGGATGCTCGATTTTTCCGCGATCCAGTAAGCCTTGATGACCGTGTCGATGATCTGCTGATGGTCCGCGCAGTACAGCTGCATCCAGCCTGTGTCGCGCTGGGAAATAGAGTCCTGCTGGTCGTTCCAGATATTCCACGGCGCACCGACGGCGCGGTTGACAACGCACATGACGATGGGCAGGCGTGCGCCGGATGCCCACTGCACCTGTTCGTGCATGTATAAAAGTCCGTTGGCGCTGGTCGCGGTGGAGACGCGGGCTCCCGCCGAGGCGGCGGCGATACACACCGCCATTGCGGAGTGTTCGCTCTCCACGGGAATGTATTCGGCCTTCATCTGACCCGAATCGATATACTCGGAGAGCTTCTCGGTAAGCGGTGTCTGGGGCGTGATGGGATAGGCGGCGATCACGGTGGCGCGGCAAAGCCTGATACCCATGGCCGCGGCGACGTTTCCGTTTTCGATAATATGCATGATTGCTACTCCTTGTCTTCGTCGGCGAAACTCGCCTCGTCCACCATGGTGATGGCCTTGGTCGGGCATTCCTCGGCGCAGATGCCGCAGCCTTTGCAATATTCCAGATCTATCGTGGGAGGGATTGTCCGCGAAACGACGATTTCCGGGCAGAAAAGCCAGCAGATGAAGCATGCCTCTTTTCCGCGCCGGGCGGGAATGCAGATGCTGCGGTCGACAACCGGGCGCTCGACACGCCACGACCCGGTTCTTCCGCCGTCACCGGGCCCTGATTCACTGTGAGATGTTTTCCTTCGGTAGTTGCGGGTTCCCATATTCAATCTCCCGTTGTGGTGCGCTCATAGGCCAGCTTCGCCGCCAAAGAGTTGCGCTCGGGCCTGCGTGTTTTGAATTCTTCCTCGATTCCCCTGATGAGAATATCAATCCCCAAAAGGCCGATCGCTTTTTCCAGCGACCCGATGATACCCGTGTTGACCATGCCGTGCGGCAGGCCCGCTTCGACGGAAATAGCCGTGATATCCGCCGTGGCCAGGCCGAAGCCGTTAAATGAATAAGCATCATGTCCCGCCGGCGTGTTTAAGACGATCATCCCGCCGGGCTTTAAGCCACCTGTGACATCAGCCTCTTTGAGAAGCAGGTGGTCGAGCACGACCACGACATCCGGTCTTTCAATGGGCGACAGATCGTAAATTTTTGTTCTGGATATTTTGAGTGAAGTCATGACCGGGGCACCGCGGCGTTCCGTGCCAAAACTCGGCGCCATGACCACGCCGGTGTAACCGGATGCAAAGGCGGCGCCTGCGACAATTTTGGCCGCCGTAATCGCTCCCTGACCGCCGCGGCCGTGCCAGCGGATTTCAAGATAATCTTTGTCCATAAACTAGTTCCTCATGTTCTTTTATCACGAAGGCACGCAAGTCCCGTGATTGTTTTCATCACCACCGTGCGTCCGGAAACGTCAAGTTCCATCGGAGTATGCCCGGCCGGTGCCGCCATTTAAGGCCTTGTGCGCTTCCCCCTTCTTTTCCTTACAAATCCTGCAATGAAAACCACTGCTGCGATGAATAATAAAATAACGACACATCCGGCCGCAAGCGCAATGAGGGTCGGTTTTTCCGCTCTTGACAGCAAAGCGACCGGATTCCAGCCGGGCTTTTCCACAATGCGCCCCTGCGGAGCTGAATACTTCTGCGGTATGTCCGGCAGACCGTTACCGTCAACATCCTCAAAGGAACGCACGTAGTCGATCAGGCACAGCCACTGTTTGAGTTCCTGCACGCCTGGCTTTGATTTATCCGCGTCCACCAGCGCCTGTGTTAAATCTTCGATGGGGCGGCCGTGGCGATCTTTCGGGATGATCTCGAGAAATGAAAAAGTGAAGCGGCCGACCATTTTCAAAAAAGTGGCATTGTAAATATTGGCGGCCACACGGTAGAGTTCTTTATTGGATTTGGAATAATCCAGCGGCCGGTATCCCTCTTCGTCGGATCCGATCTCCATGGAGGTGACCCGGTCAAAAAACATCCGGCGTGGATTGTAGACAAATTTAATTCCGGATACCTGTAAATAATAATCGTCATTCTGCTTGAGCGGCCGGACGCTGGTGAGAATCTCCATTGCCCGTTTGAGCTCGTAGCCGTAGATATAAAAACTGACCAGCGGATAGCCCATGGAATCATCCATGCCGATACCCATGGGAAAGGATCTGACCAGATCACCGACAGTGATTTGGCCGGTCAGGCCTTTGATAAGATCATCACGGATCAGCCCATTGGATTCGACCGCCGCACGAACGACACTTTGCGGGTCAGCCGGGTCGGCATCCAACCGGTTTACCGCCCAGAGGATGGAGTCGGCCACGAGATTGCCCAGTGGGGATTCTTTGGCCGCAAGATTCAGGTCCCACTTCGTTTCAGCAATGACCTGATCATAGGACAACTGCAGGGGGGACAAAAAAACCAAATCGAGTCTTTGTTTAAAAGACTCGATCATGTTCTGAATTGCCTCATCGGCGTGGATTGTTGCATCAATCGCCACGGGCGTGTAATTTTTCAGTTGCACTCCTTCGTCAGCTACGGCAAGATCGATGATCCCCACCTGACGTCCATAGCACCATGCCTGCACAATTATGGTGTCGCCCACTATTATGGGGCTGTCAAGTTTGGTGTGTGAATGTCCGCTGATGATCACATCGATTCCTTTGACCTGTTTGGCCAGGATTTCATCCTCGGAATATTTCCGGTCGGGATTCAGCCCTCCGTGCGACAGGCAGATTACCAGATCAACTTTTTCTTCGGTGCGCAAAATTCTGACCATTTCCGCCGCCGTTCGAAGCGGATCGCTGAAGGTAAGCGGTTTGGCAAACGGCGAAAATTCCATGGCACTTTTCCCGAACAGGCCGAAGATGCCGATTTTCAAACCACCGCGCGTAAATACAATATAGGGTCTGACTTCTGCTTCAGCAAAGGCTTCCTGAAGGGATTTAAGCTCCGGCTTCGAGGCGTCAAAAACGGCGGAAGAAAAAACGATGTGCGGCAATCCGTTGTTTGCTTTGGCGGCGCGCAGCATGGAAGCAAGACCAGCCGGCTTCAAGTCGAATTCATGGTTCCCCAATGTCGTCGCATCATAGCCCATCGCTTTTAACAGCCGAAGCTCGAAGGCCTCTTCCCGGGTCAGCATGTGAAAAAGGCTGCCCATCGAAAAGTCACCCGCATCAAGCACCAAAACAGGATTGTCCCTCTTTTGGCGCACATCGGAAATCACGGCGGCGACCCTCGCCCACCCTCCCATGGTTTTGTCCTGGTCACTCTGAAAAGGACGGTAGTCAATCTCCGGCGGAAACCCCTGGAGATGGGAGTGTAGATCATTGGTATGGACAATCGTCACGAGTTTTTCCGCGGCAAAGCTATTTACGGAAAACAGCAAAATAATTGCTACGGTGATCGCGCGCATCAGTTTTATCATTTACACTCCCTCCTCGTGTTTTCCGGTTTCATGTTTCTACCTGCTCCATGATAAAACCCTCCTGCGGCATAGTTATCGCACCGGGGAGCGCCGCTTCGATTTTTTCAATGAGCGCCCGGAGGTTTTCCCTATGGAGAGCGCAGACCGCAACCGCGTCGAACCTGCGGCAAAGAGCCGCCAGCAGCTCTTTATCTTCAAAGCGGTCTGCCTTGTTAAAAACACGTATTGCGGGTTTGGCGCCGATCCCCAGTTTCTCCAGAATATTTTCAACGGCGGCGATCTGCTCTTCAAAGCGCTCGTTGGATGCGTCAATCACATGCACGAGCAGGTCCGCTCCCTGCAACTCGTCGAGTGTGGCGCGGAAGGCATTCATCAGCTCGGCGGGCAGATCACGGATAAAGCCGACCGTGTCGGTTATGACCGCCTCCGTGTCACGCGGGAAGCGTAGGCGGGCGCTCTTTGTATCGAGCGTGGCAAACAGTTTATTCTCGGCAACGACCGAGCTTTGCGTCAGACTGTTGAGGAGCGTTGATTTCCCGGCGTTGGTGTAGCCGACAATCGAGATAACCGGCAGGCCCGATTTTTCTCGGCGCCCCCGCCTCTGGCCGCGTGATCTGGCAATCGACTTTAAATCTTTTTCCAGGCGCCCGATGCGTTCACGAATTCTACGCCGGTCGATCTCCAGCTTGGTTTCGCCGGGCCCCACCGTGCCGATGCCGCCTGCCAGACGTGACAATGACGTGTCTTTGTGCATCAGGCGGGGAAGCAGGTATCTGAGCTGCGCCAATTCCACCTGAATCTTACCTTCCCGGCTGTGCGCTCGATGAGCGAAAATATCCAGAATCACCTGCGTGCGGTCAACGACCTCCAGGCCGGTAAAGTCGCTGATGGAACGCACCTGCGCGGGGCTCAGTTCGTGATCGAAGATGATCATGTTCGCGCCGATCTGCGAGGCGCGCAAATCTATGTCGGCCAGCCTGCCGCGGCCCACCATGTATTTCGGATCGGGTGAGGGTCGGAACTGCAACTGCGTGTCAAAAACCGCCACGCCGCAGGACTCCGCCAGTTGCTTTAATTCATCGAGTGAGGCCTGCGCGTCGTTTTGCGGGTTCGTCTCCAGACGCACGAGAATGGCCTTTTGCGCCGCGTCGATTTTCCTGGTTTTCTGCTGCCTGGCAAACTCGTCCTCGAGTGCGGCCATGAAGCTCAGGAAATCGAGATTCAGCCGGTAAGGTTCCTGCGGCTCCCGGATGAGCCAGTACTCATCACGGGGGTTTTCAGGAATCAGGTGCGCCCAGTGGAGTTTGCCGGGCGAGCCGTCGGGGCGCACCTCCAGCGCACCCACCAGGTCCAGACGCAGATGTGACATATCGGTCAGGTCTTCATCCGTCAGGGACTCACCGGACAGATGGGTGTGAATCAGGCGCAGCCCCTTGAAGCGGGTGGATGCCGCGCGGAAAAAATCCAGGCTGGGAATGAAAATGCCCCGGGAATCACCAACGATGACCATGATGATGGAGCCGCGTCGATCTATGAGCAGACCGATCTGGCGGTTCAGGCCGGCGGACAAAAAGGCCAGCTCACGCGCCAGCTCGTTGGTGCATATGCTTTCGGGCGGGGTGCCCCGCCGGTAGAGTTTCTCCAGTGATTTAACGGCTTGTGACCCAAGCCCTGACGTATTGCCGAATATCTTATTGATGGCCTATCTTCCTTGCAATGCCTGTTACTGTTTGTTGACTATCATATTTACTTCCGATGTGTCAAAAACCAAAAAGCACGACAAATGGCGGCAGCGCAGAAAAAAAGACCCTGATTTTACTAAACAGCATTAAAACCAGGGTCGTGACGGGCAAGCAGCTTTATCTTTCAGACACGATTATAATTTACCCTCGTAACTGACACCGACATCGACTTTTTTGCCGCCGCAGTCAATGGCTTCAACCATCATCGTGCGATCTTCAATTTTATTGGTTTTGGTAATCATCCATTTATAGCTGTGGACGGCATAACCGTTCTTTTGACACTTTTCGATAACCTCCTTTATAAAAGGTTTGCCGTCCGCGTCTTTGAGATCCAGATGATTTTGCCCTACCATAATCGGATAACGCCCCTGCACCAGTGTTATCCCGTTCCAGTCTCCGGCGCTCATATAGACGTTGCTGTAAGTCGCGTTCCAGTGGGACTTGGTGTCGTTGAATTCAGCGAATGCCTTTTCGCATCCGACCTGTTTGGTATAAGCCACGGCTTTTTTATACAATTCTTTTACCTCTGCCGGGGTTGCCACTTTTGGCTCGGCCAGTACCTGGCCGGCCAGCAGGATGACCGAAACGAGTGTGACTGCCGCTAAAACCAATCCTTTTTTCATTGTGAAATACCTCCTGTTATTTTCTTGACCATTTTTTTAAAGGAAACATCAACGATTGCTCATTAATGCCCCTGTCCTTTCAAAAATTTTTCTTCCCCATTGTTAGCATGGGTAACTGCTTTGAGCCGCCTCTATGCGCTGTATCGGTAAACTCGTTTGCATCATCCGGTTCCGTTTTGAATATGGACATGACACTGGCGAGGTTTTCCGCGTTTCCGGCGGTTTGCTGCGTACTTATATTCATTTCCGCAATGGCCCGATTGACCTGGTCAACCCCTTGTGCCTGTTCCCTGGAAGCGGCGGCGATTTCGCTCATCAGACCGACAACTTTGTCAGAGCTGGTGGTCACCTCGCCAAAGGCGGTGCTCGTCATTCCTACAAGATTTTCACCGTTTTTAACCTTGCTTACGATATCACCGATTAAATCCGATGATCCGCGGGCCGATTCCGTGGCCCGCATGGCCAGATTGCGCACTTCATCGGCCACGACGGCAAAACCCGCGCCCGCTTCTCCGGCGCGCGCCGCTTCAACAGAGGCATTAAGGGCCAGCAGGTTGGTTTGAAAAGCAATCTCATCGATACTTTTGACAACTTTCTGGGTTTGTTCACTGGCTTGGGCAATTTCGTTCATGGACCGGGTCAGCCCATTCATGGACTCATTGGCTCTCTTAATAGCGTCTTGTGCAGAAATCATCAGCTGATTGGCAGCCTCTGTATTGGAGGCATTCTGGCGTGTCATTGAGGCAATTTCATCCAGAGAGGCGGATGTCTCTTCTATGGCCGCCGCTTCCTGTGAGGCGGAATCAGTTAATACTCCCGATATTTGCATAGCCTGACCCACGGCGTGGTTCATTTTGTCCCGCATCGTATTGACGGATTCCACCAACAGGCCGATTTCATCTCTGCTGTCCAGATCGATTTTCTGCGTCAAGTCCCCTTCGGCAAGCCGGCTCAAAACACCGATCGTCTCGTGAATCGGCCTGGTAACCATCCTCGTGATCACAATCGTGATGATAAAAGACAAAACCACAATGAGAACCACAACAACTATGAATACCGTAATGGTGAAATTAATGGAGGCGATGGCGGAATTATATTTTTGTGTGCTTAGTTCATCTTCGAAAACCAGCAGTTTTTTTTAACCCAGAATCCGCAATAGGATAAAAATTCTATTGCGTAGCAATAGAGAATTTAATAGAAAAGAGCAAGCAAATTAGACAGGACTTTCGCCAATACGGTTCAGCAACAGATGTAACATGTTGTAATGAAT
>CAYWRV010000066.1:0-10336 GCA_964460865.1 uncultured Smithella sp.
TATTGGAAGATGAATTTAAGGCCACGTTTATAAAAGAGCTGATGCCGGGAATTTCGCATAATTTTGCCAATCCGTTAAACGGCATCATGGGCCGTTCCAAATTGTTGCAACGCCGTATCGATAGCCTGGCCAAAAAGTTGGTGCAACATCACCCCGACGTGTCAGTTGCCCTGTTTGAGGAGATGGAGAAAATTAAAAGCGATGTCCGTTCCGTCAATAATGAATCAGAAGTATTTTTCGGGATGTTTCGGGATGTAAGTACGAAATTTTACGCCCTGGCCACCCGCGAGGAAGAGAGAATAAGCCTCTCTCAAATGCTGGCCGCCGAAATGCGGTTTGCCGACTTTTACCTGGAATTCAAACATGAAATTACCAAGACACTGGCTCTCGACAGGGAGATTCCTGAATTCATGGGAAACGCCCGCGAGCTCTCTCTCAGCTTCTGGAGACTGATAAGGTTCGCCATGGTTCAAGCGCTCAACAGCAAAAAAAAGGAGTTTTTTCTGTCAACCGGTCACGACCGGGAAAATGTCCATGTTCAGATAAAATATACCATTGACGAATCCTCAAGGCACGCAATGAACCCGGATACTGGAATGATGTCTGCAATTGAAATTCTCAAAAAATATTTAGCCGAGATTCAATTTTTAAAGGAAGACGGAATCAATGCGATAATGGTGAGAATTCCTTATCGTGTCTCCGGTGATTGAATTAAATTTAAGTAATTTTGAATGATTGACGATCTATAGAGTGGAAAACCTGTTTTGGAAGAATTTTTCCCGAAACAGACGGGGTAGTGAAAATGGCCAGGCCCGTAGATCTTCAATCGTCGATTTTGCAGACCTCCGTTACGGAGAAAGTGCAGCAGATTCAGCAACAGCACGCTGATATGCAGCAGAGGTATTTTCAGCTGAAGCTTTCTGAAGAAGACAGGCTGGCACGGGAAAGAGTAAGAGAGTTTGAAGAAGCTGAAAAAGCAAAATTAAGAAGGAAAGAGCGAAGACAGGATCGCGAACCGGACACCGGACATCAAGCGGCTCACGGCACTCCGGCTGAGGGAAATGCCGATGATGATCCGGAGCAGGGAGCTCATGTCAATATAAAGGTATAGCATGAATATGTGCAGTCCCGCCATTTTGCAGCTGATAATCGATTTTGTTTTACTGCTGGCGGTCATTTTCCTTCTCTGGCGCCTCAACTTCAATTTGAAAAAATCGCACAACAAATCACATCGGGAGATGCTGGACTCTTTCAGGGCACTTAAGGAAGAGTCGCAGGCGGAATCAGAGCGTTTTCTTGAAGCGCTGGAAAAGAGCCGGCTGGCACTTAAGGAAATCGCTCTCGAATTGGACATTAAAGAGAAAAGAGTCAGATCGCTTCTGGGCAAAACAAACGAAGCTGCGATGGATGGGTTTGAAACCACGTCGGCGGCAGCAAATCCGGACGATAAGCACGCCCGGGTTGTTGAGATGATAAAAAACGGGCATACCCGGCAGCAGGCAGCCCTGGAGTCAGGAATTCCCGAGGCGGAGATAGACCTGATTGTCGAACTCTACAGGATAAAAAATGAGATATCCTGATGGCCGTAAATTCAGTAATACAGGGTATATACATAAAACCGGAAGTAATTCCTCTATCCCCCAAAACAAACCTTCCCCTGCCGCAGTTTAAAGCCGGAGAAGTTCTCTGGGTAAATGTCATTGAAAAAATTGCCGCCGATCAGTATCTGATGTCCGCCAAAGGCAGTGCGCTCAGGGCAGCCAGTTCAGTGTTACTTAATCCGGGTGATAAAATACGTGTTCGTGTCCAAAGTGTCCTGCCCCAGATTGTTTTCAATCTGCTCGACGCGCTGCCGCAGGAAGTGTCTGCTAAAATAAACGCGCAGCTGATACAATGGCGAGCGAACCCCGATTCTTTTGCACAGTTGCTTGGCAGACTTTCGGAATTTTCCGCACTTTTGAAAGCGACCGATCTGCCCGGTTTTCTGCCCAAAGAGGCGGACGCTCTTTTGTCCATCTTCACCAGTATAATTTTCTCTCCCCGTACCAGAAACAACCAGCTGTTTGTAAAGGATTTCCTTTCCAGATTCGGATTATTTCTGGAAAGTGACCTGGCTCGTGAAGCTGCTTTCACCGATGGAAAGGGTGCGGGAGTTTTCATGAAAGACAATCTCAAGGCATATCTGTTAAAATTAGCAGCATCGCTCCATGAGGAGGCGCAGGGGGAAGAGGGCCGGGCGGGGGCGGCCAGGCTTGCCGCCTTAGCGTCTTTCACTTCCGAGGCGCTAAGCATCATTGAGACCAGACAGGCGCTGAATACTGTCTTTCAAAGCAATGAATCCGGTTTGTATCTGCAGGTGCCCCTGGCGCTTGGTCAGGCATATGGTCAGGCAGATATTTTTATAAAACCGGATGATCATGGCGCCGATGGGAAAAACAAATTCTCTTCCTGCCGGTTTGTTATTTTTCTGGATATGGATATTCTGGGACGGATTGCCGTGGATGCCCTGCTTAGAGAGGGTCGGATAAAATGTGTCATTCGTTGTGAAAATACAAATACCGTTCGGCTCATCGGCACGAAACTGGATAAACTGAAAGAGGCCCTTATAGGTACCGGTTATAATGTCGACCTTCTCGATTGCCTCAAAGCCCAAGACATCGCAACTGAAAAAAAAGAATATATCGATGAAATATTAACCGGTTCAACCGGAATTGTTAATGATTTTGTTTAACCTTTGAAAATGAAAAAAAAACCGATTGATCATCAGCCGCCGGCAAAAATTGCGACTGCTATAAAATACGACAACCAGAAAAATGAGGCGCCTCTTGTGACTGCCTCAGGCAGAGGAGAAATTGCTGAAAAGATCATCGAGCTTGCCCGCGAACACGGCGTTCCGATTAAGAATGACCCGCAACTGGCCGCGGCATTGAGTAAGCTGAAGGTCGGTAAAGAAATTCCCGTCGAACTCTACCGGGCGGTAGCCGAAATACTCGCCTTTGTCTATTCCCTGAATGAAGATCAACGCGCCCGGCGCCCCGAAAAATAACTCTAAAATCATAATTTCACTAAAGCGGAAAAATCTTCCGCGGGGTAAAAAATTGCCGCCGTAAAGATGTTGCCGGCAAAGCAAATAATAGAGTAATAAAGCTCTGCAAAAAGAACAAATCGCACTCACTCTTTATAATAACCCCTGTAATATCATAATGATATACTATTGAAAGAACGCACTACAGTGTCTGAGCCGGCCATCTGCCAGGTGTGGCACATCGATTGCAATCTCGCTCCTAGAAAGGAGAAGGCAGATGCTTTATGACGTGACGGATGTCGGGCGGGCGGGGGCAAGGAAGCTTCTCGAGCTTGATTTTGTGGCCAACAACGTTGCCAACTCATCCACCACCGGTTTCAAGGCGGAACACCTCTACTACGCCATGAAAGGAAAGAAAATTGACCAGGGCGTTATGCCGGGACTGGGATATACAATATCAGCCATCGATTATTCCCAGGGAACACTCCAAACGACCGGCAATATCCTTGATCTGGCCATAGAAGGAGACGGGTTTTTCACAATACAGACAAATCAGGGGACCGTCTACACGCGTGATGGCTCTTTCATGCTAAATAAAAACAAAGAGCTGGTAACAGGGCAGGGTGAGCATGTTCTCGGGGATGCGGGCAGGATCGTCATCGATGGCACGTCGGTTAAAATCAATGAAGAAGGAATGATTTATGTTGACGAGAATCCAGTCGGTAAAATCAAAGTGACGGCTTTTGAAAATGAGCAGTTGCTGACACGCTCGGCCGACGGCAGATATACAGACCGTGCCGGGGCTTCGCCCAAAAAAGCGGCGAATTACAAAGTAAACAGCGGCTATCTGGAGATGTCCAATGTCAACGCGGTTCGTGAAATGACGGATATGATCAATCTGCAGCGCACTTTTGAAACATATCAGAAAATCATTTTGACTCTGCAGGACATGGACAAAATTTCCACAAACAGAATCGGTAAATTAGTATAGGGGGACTGACAATATGATGAGATCACTGTGGACGGCCGCCACCGGCATGGTGGCGCAGCAGATCGAACAGGACATCGTGGCCAACAACCTGGCAAACGTCAACACGGTGGGCTTCAAGAAGTCGCGGGCTGATTTTCAGGACCTGATGTATCAGATTTACGCTAAATCAGGGGCGGAGACATCACAGGGAAACCAACTGCCGGTAGGCATTGAAGTCGGTATGGGAGTGAAGCCAATTTCCACCCAGAGGATGTTTTTGCAGGGTGATTATCAGCAAACCGGCAATCAGTTTGACTGGGCTATCGAAAAAGACGGTTTTTTCCAGTTCGACGACAATGGTGAGACATATTACGGGCGGGCGGGAAATTTCAAAATCAACCGCGACGGCCTGATTGTTAACTCGGAGGGCCTTCCGCTGTTGCCTAACATCACTGTCCCGACGGGGACAGTTTCCTTTACCGTGGACACAGGCGGAACCTGGACCGCAGCCGACCAGGAAGGAAATCCTCTGGCCACAGGAAGGCTGGAGCTGGCGATTTTCATCAATCCAGCGGGACTTACAGCAATCGGCAGGAATCTTTTTGCAAAATCCGAGGCCTCCGGCGAGCCGATTACCGGAAATCCCGGAGAAAACGGTATCGGCACCATCTCACAGAATTTTCTGGAAATGTCCAACGTCAATGTCATCGATGAAATGGTACGGATGATCGTAGGGCAGCGCGCCTATGAGATAAACTCCAAGGCCATCCAGACCGCGGATTCCATGCTGGGGATCATTGCCGCTCTGAAGAGGTCATAGGAAATGGCAAAATTTAGCCTGAAATATCTGTGTGTTTTCCTGTTGGGGTTCCTTGTCGTTCCGGCAGGTGCTCTTGGTAGCAATGTCACGGTTGATTATGAAAAACAGCTCATTGAATACCTGAAAGAGCATATTGAAGCAAATTCACTCCACCCGGAGGGCGGCGTGCGCTTCGAGCTGCTCTCCCGTGTGACGCCGCCGGAAAAAAATCCGGACAATCTGACCTGTCAGATAACCAGCCGTCCGGGCGAGGAATATATAGGCGATACCTCTTTCAATGTACGAGTATTCAATAATGGAGTCTTTCTGAAAGAGGAAACATTGCGTGTGCGCATCGAGGTGTTGCGCGAATTCGTTTTCAGCCTCAACCCCATCACGAAAAACACGGTTTTGACCGATGACGATGTGACTGTGCAAAAAAAATGGGTGCGTCGTATTCCGGCAAATTCTCTGTCTTCAGTCGATGAGGTCAGGGGCAGAAGTCTTGCCGTGTCACTTCGCCCCCATGCGCAAATCACGCGCAATATGCTCCGGGAGGTCAAAACAGTAAGCAAGGGGAAAATGGTGAAAGTTGTCTTGGACAACGGACTTATGAGGATCGTCATGAACGGCCTGGCGGAGGAGGACGGAACGGATGACTCGGTTATCAGGGTCCGTAATCTTAATTCCAATAAAATCATCTACGCACGGGTTGTCGGCCCGTCGCTTGTTCAGATTGATTTCTGAAGAAAAGAGGCACAAATGAAAAAAAGAAACATGCAAATACCGGCACTTCTTATCCTTTTCTTCCTGTTGATCACAGGCTGCTGGCCGACCAAAACCGTTGTACGGCCTGAAGTTGCCGCTGTGCCGCCCCAGCCGTCACCCGAGCCGGCGCCGGGCGCCATCTGGCGAGGAGAAAGCGATAAAAGCATGATCTTCACGGACAAAAAGGCAAGATATGTAAATGATATAGTGACAATCATCGTTGCCGAGGCAGCCTCGGGAGGTAATAAGGCGACCACCGGCACCAGCCGTAATGCCTCCACCAGCGCCAGCATCGATGCTTTCATGGGGCTTGACAATTACATTCTCGGGAAAAACGCTAATATGGGAGGAGAAATTGCCATCGGCGGCAGGCACGCCAACAGTATGAAGGGACAGGGAGACACCAGCCGTAACAATACACTGGTGGCCAGAATAAGCGCGCGTGTCATTCGGGTCATGGAAAACGGTGACCTGATGATCGAGGGGCGCAGGCAGGTGACGATCAATGCTGAGGATCAGTACCTGATCATCGGCGGGATTATCAGGCCGCAGGATATCACTGCCGAAAACACTATCGCATCCCAGTATATTTCAGACGCCCATATCATTTTTACCGGAACGGGTGTGATCAACGACAAAATGAGACCCGGCTGGGCAACACGCATTGTCGACTGGGTCTGGCCTTTTTAAATGATGAGGGAGATGGACATGACAAAAAAAACCATGATGTCATTGATGATAGTGCTGGCACTGCTTGTTGTGTGCTCCGGTATCAGTTTTTCGGCCAGGATCAAGGATATCGCTTCCATTGGCGGGGTGCGGGACAACCAGCTGATCGGGTACGGTGTGGTAGTAGGACTTGCCGGCACAGGCGATGACCTGGCCAAAAACCTCTTTACCGCCGCTTCACTGGCGAACATTATGAACCGTCAGGGCCTGACCATGAAAGACAAGACATCCGTTTTGAAGGCGGACAATATAGCTGCCGTGATGGTTACGGGCATACTGCCACCTTTTGCGAAAAACGGCTCAAAAATCGATGTTGTCGTTTCTTCTGTCGGTTCGGCCAAGAGCTTGCAGGGCGGGACGCTTTTGATGACGCCTTTACGCGGAGCGGATGGTGAGATTTACGCGGTTGCGCAGGGCCCGATATCGCTGGGCGGTTATTCCGCCGGTGGAGCAGGAGGGGGGGCGGCCAAAAACCATACGACGGTGGGAAGAATTTCGAGCGGAGCCACGGTGGAGAGGGAACTGGCCTATGACTTTGATAAACAGAAAGCCTTGATGATTAACCTTCAACAACCAGACTTTACCACCGCCACCCGTATGGCCGCCTCTATCAACAGTTCCCTGCCGTTTGCCGAGGCCAAGCAGCTGGACGCTTTTTCTGTGAGCGTCAAAGCGAAAAATGATTTCAGTGGTTCGTTATCCGAGCTTGTCTATCATATCGAGTCACTTGACGTAGAAGTTGACAGCCAGGCTGTGGTCATCCTCAATGAAAAAACCGGTACCGTGGTCATGGGCGATAATGTCCGTATCTCCACGGTGGCCGTGGCGCATGGGAATTTAAGCATACAGATTAAAGAGGAGACAAAAGTCTCCCAGCCTCTGCCGCTCGCCCCGTCGGCGCCGAGACCGAGGCAGATGCAGCCCGGCACTCAGGCTCACCCCCCTGTACAGGCACCTGCCGGAGTGGTTGTCGCGCCGGGCGGACAAACGGTTGTCACTACGGAGACGACGATCGCCGTTTCAGAGGAAAAACACAGGCAGCTGATGCTGTTACCTCAATCCGTGACAATATTCGAAGTGGTCCGGGCGCTAAATGCTATCGGTGTATCGCCGCGTGATTTAATCACCATACTGCAGGCCATCAAGGCAGCAGGTGCCCTGCAGGCGGATATTCAAATTATTTAGCAGGTTTCCGTTATGGACAGCATGAAACTAACGCAGATTACGCCTCAGTTCAAACAGCAGACGGTGTCAGCTTCAAGCGAACCGGCCCGTGCCAGGCACAGCCCGGAGGAGCTGAAAAAAATTAAGAAGACCTGTGCCGATTTTGAGGCCATTTTTACCTATGAACTTATTAAATCTATGCGCCGAAGCATTCCGGAACAAAAAACCGGCATGAATTTCGGCAAGGACAGCTATATGATGATCATTGATCAGAAACTGGCGGAAAATATGTCCCATAATGGCAAGGGATTGGGGCTGCAGAAAATGCTATTTGAACAGTTTACCAAAACAAATTTTCCCGGGAGGTGAAAAAAAATTAAAGTAATGTCTTGACTGTGCCGATAGGTGGAGTAAGATTCAACAAAAGGAGAGGTTTTCATGAAAGTGTCGGATATTAAAGACGTAAGCGCTCAGTACATTCAGCAGTATCAACGCAATGAAAGTGCTGCCCCGGCAGCCGAAAAACAGGCTGCTGCGTCGTCGAAAACCACTGAAAAAGTTGATCTTTCCACCATGGCAAGGGACATTCAAAAAGCTAAAGTTGAAGTGTCGAAGCTGCCTGACGTCCGCGAAGAGAAAGTGCGGGAAATTAAAGATCAGGTGGATAAGGGCACATACAACGTGAGCGGAGAACAGATTGCCAACAAGATGGTGGGAGAATCAATAATTGATCTTTTTGCCTGAAAATCAGGCAAAAACATCCCTCCCGGACGATCTGTCTGTAGTCAATGACTCCAGACGGGTGAGCCCTCCAGACAGTGCACCCGTTTCCCAATACTCGCGTCGTTTTGCCCCAACCAAAACAGAAAAGGATATTGATATGTTGGAGCAAAATATCTATGTGAGCAACCGCCTTGAAACTTCTGTCAATGATGATTTGTTTTCGGCCCTGATAGACGTACTTGCCGGGCAAGTCTCCGTTTACGAAGAGATGAAGAAGTTTTTAATCTCCGAAAAAGAAATGCTCGCAAAACCCGCAGCTTTTACGGCAATCAATAAAAGCAACGCGGCCAAGGAAAACATCATCCTCAAAGCAAGGATCTCACAAGAAGCCAAAGTGAATTTATTAAAGAAAATCGCCCGTAAATTCGATATAAATGAGGACGAGGCGACTGTGCCGGAACTTGCCGAATATGCCGGGGAGGAAAAAAAGAGAATAATTGAAGATTTGAGAAAAAGCCTCCTCCTGATTGCGGGAGAAATTGAAGCACTGAACAATGAAAATAAAAATATATTAGATGGTTCCATGTATAATATTAAAGCATCGCTTGAGTTCTTGGTATCTCTTGTCGAGAGGTCCGGAACTTATCAGGGCAATGGAAAAATCGGCCTCGTGCAAAACAACGGCAGGCTGCTTAGCACGGAGGGTTGACAGATGGCTGATATCGGGAAAGTTTTATATACGGCTCAGGAGGCACTTTTGAGTAACCTCACGGCAATCAATGCCACGGGCAGCAATATCGCCAATGTCAACACTCCCGGCTACTCACGGGTGAGGCCTCTGTTTGAGTCGGTAGGCTCCAAAGACCCTCAGTCCGGACGTGAACAGATCGGTGTGCGCATTTCCAATATAGAGCGGATTTATGATAAATTCCTGGAAACTCAAATGATCGCACAGCAGTCAGCCCTTTCGAAATTCACCACCCGGGAAGACATTCTCTCCAGAGTTGAGGCAATCTTCAATGAGAACACCGGTGGCGGGATCAATGACGCAATTGGCGATTTTTTTAATGCCTGGGGGAATCTCTCCGTTGATCCTTTGAGCAAAGCAAAAAGGGATATGGTTATCTCCACCGGAGAAAATCTTTCACGCCTGTTTAATTTGAGGGTGGAAAGCCTGGAAAACCTCCAGTTGAACGCGGATGAAAGTATCGCCAATGAAATTGCCACACTCAACAGCTACCTCAAAGACGTGGCCCGTTACAATGAACTGATTGTCAGTGCAGAAAATGCCGGATCAACCGCCCATGCCGTTCGGGACCATAGGGGGTTGATCTTAAATGAGATCAGCCAGATAATTAATATCAACTATGTCGAAAAACCGGATGGTTCAATCTACATCTATATGCCCGACGGAGGTAAAACCCTTGTTGAAGGTTTCAATAGCTGGGAATTAATGGCCCAGGTAAACCCCGCCAATCACAGTTTCTATGATGTCGTCTTTAAAAATGATCCCACTCAGATTCTCAATGACCGGATAGGCGGAGGCAGACTAGGTGCATACCTGGAAATGAGAGATAAGGACATTCCCTCGTATATCGAAAAGCTCGATGACACAGCTCTGGCAATTATGGACAGAGTGAACACATTGCATGCTGACGGCTTTGATCAGGATGGTACCGGGGGAGTGGAGTTTTTCAGTTCCAACCCGGCAAACCCCGCAGCGACGATGAGCGTCAACATAACCGACACGAGAAGAATTGCCGCATCTGTAAGTGAACATGCCGACGGCAATAATGCCACCGCTATCACAGGCCTGAAAACAGAGATAAACACGGTATTGGGAACCACAATCGACGGTTATTTTAATTCATTCATCGCAAAAATCGGGCGTGATGCGGTTGATGCAAAGCAGGCGGTCATCCGCGAAACGACGATTTATAACCAGCAGGTGGAACAAAGAGAGCAGCTCTCTGGAGTATCCCTTGACGAGGAGATGATGAATCTGATTAAATATCAAATGGCCTATGGGGCGGCAGGTAAAATGACAGCCACGGTCAATGAACTGATAGACACACTTCTTAACCTGATAAGATAGGCTAGGAAAGAGGCAAATGAAATGATTCACCGAATAACGGAAAATATCAAGTTCAGCATGCTT
>CAYWRV010000067.1:0-3036 GCA_964460865.1 uncultured Smithella sp.
CGACCTGGCCCTGTTGATTCTGGATCTGGTCCGGTATCGGCGGTTTTTCCCGGTTGATAATATGGCCGCCGAAAATCAGTACACCGAAACAGATAACCAAAATAAACAATAAAAAGGCACGTACTTGCGGTTTTATCATGACACTCCCTCCCCCTCATGCTTAACTGAATCTGGTATGACCCCTCGCGAAGAAAATTTCCGGCAGGAAACCATCTTCCTTCATACAGCATACAGCCGCCTCTCGTGCCGAATTCCTCAGCTTCGCGCGACGTTTTCATGACCGGTTTCGGCCGGAGGCATCTTTGCCTGTCTGACGTCTGGGCAATTTACACCGGTTTTTGTCTCAAATCAATCGCCAATCGGACAAAAATGGGGAGGCGTTTAATTCGATGTCTTCCGTGACTGTGCAAAAATCCCGGCCCGTAACGCGACAGGGAGATCAGGCGCCATGAATTGTGCGTGCGATGATACTGTCCTGGACATTGCGGCGCAGGCGCGTGAAATAAGCTACGTAGCCGGCGACGCGCACGGTCAGGTCCTGATACTTCTCTGGATTGTTCTGTGCATCGCGCAGTGTCTCGGTAGAAACGATATTGAACTGGCAGTGATGGATCTTCAAATCAACAAAGGTCCGGATCATCTGTGCAAGACGGTATGCACCGGTTTCGCTGCTGAAGTACGCACCGTCAAGGCGCATGTTGAGTGTCTCACCGAAGGTGATGGAGGCGTTGTCGATCTTGCCTACAGAGCTGAAAACAGCCGTGGGGCCGCTCACATCTGACCCTCTTGTCGGTGAGATGCCGTCCGAGAGAGGTTCCCACGCCTTTCTTCCTGAAGGCAATGCCCCCACGAGCTGGCCGGTGTTTACATACCAGATCAACGGGTTCTGATAAGGCACCAGATGCCCACCGCGGGAATTCTTGTGTTTGACAACTTGTTTACAGTAATCATCCATGACTCCGGCAACGATTTGATCGACGTAATCATCGTCGTTTCCGAATTTGGGTGCCTTGAGCAGTTCTTCCCGCAGCGATTCATGGCCCTCGAAGTTCTTCTCCAGTGCTTCGAGCAGTTCGGCCATTGTGATCTTTTTCTCTTCGAACACCAGTTTTTTGATTGCCGCCAGTGAGTCACCTACGTCGGTGGCTCCGACGGTCGCGATGCACGGGCCGAAATTAAACCGGGCGCCGCCCGCCTCACGGGGAATGCCTTTTTCAATGCAGTCTTCGATCAGAGCAGAGGCATAAATAGTAGGATACCTCTCGGCCAGAACAATTTCAGAGTTCATATTGGCGATTTCTGCATGGTGTGTAAAATAGGCGAGCTGCTTCAGAAAAGCTTCCTTGAGCTCGTCAAAAGTTTTAAAATTCCTCGGATCGCCCGTACGGACGCCCATGTGCTTTTCATGGTAGCGGCTCCAACCGTCCGCCAACGCCAGCTCCAGCATCTGAGGCAAGATGATGAAGGGGCCTACGGTAAACTCCGAGTCGTAATCGGTCACATGAGGTTCATTGCAGCCGATGGCGCCGCTGGTTCGCGCCAGATCGACGGGAACGGGCGGTCCTCCCAACGTACCGCGGGCCAGAAAGTTCTCCACAAATACGTCATTGTTTAAAAACATGGGATGGCCGGTCCCCAACACACAAAGTTGACAGGCTTTAATCAGAAAATCATCGGGTGTTTTGCTGTGGACGAGTACACCGAAGTTGGGTTCCACCATGCGTGTGTGCATCATCCCTTCGACAAACATAAAGGAGAGCTCGTTTGTGGCATCGCTCCCGTCTTCTTTCAGGCCCCCGATATCCATGTGGTAGGCTGCGCCAGCCTGAGGAATGAAAGGTGAAACCCCCTGGCTGAAGCGCATCAACCAGCAATCAATCAATTCCTGGGCCTCTTCTTTTGTCAGTAGTCCTTCACGGATATCCTTTTCGTAATAGGGATAGAGATACTGGTCCACCCGGCCGGGACAGACGGCGAAGACGATCGGGGTTTCCGCCCAGTTCAGTATCTGCGTGAACCAGACGGACTGCAGGGCTTCATGAAAAGTCCGTGCGGGTTTTGCCGGCACCTGCTCGCAGATACTGGCCATTTTTTCCAGCTCCGCTTTCCGCTCTGGGTCTTTTTCGCGGGGGATTTCCGCCCGGATGCTGGCGGCGAATTTTTCGCCGATTTTTGCCGCCGCCTCCATGGCAATGATCACTCCCTTGATAAAAGGGACTTTGCGCTGATCTTCCGGATCGTTCCAATCAATCCGGGCGAGACGGTCCCGGGCATCCTGCAAAATACCGAGGAATCCCTTTTTCAGCACTTTCCTGTAGCCAAAGGAGCTATGTCCTATATGATGGCGGGTCATGCCATCACTTATGAAGCCGCGGCCGAGACCGGTTGTTTGGCCGGGAATTTCCTTGAAGTCCACATAGGGCATTGCCGGGGGCTTGGAGCGCGTAATGATGCCTATTTTTTTCAGATCCGGGTCGGGATCGCCGTAAAGAGTGTTACGTGTCTCGGGCGGGAGACCGGCGTAGTTTTGGTAAAACCAGTGCCGCTTGTAATCTCCATCGCCCCGCCAGTAGGGAATTATTTCCTCCCGGACAATCCTGCGATTTTCATCGGTCATGAATTTGTAATGGTCCAATTCCAGTTCCAGGCGCATACCCAGTTGCTCCGCACCAACCGGGACGGATTGCGGTGTTCCTCCTATCCAGCCGACAAATGGCTCGTCGGGAAAGACCTCTGACGGAAAGGCATCCACCGCAGCCGCAAAAGCCTTGGCGCGCCGCAGCACCATCGGCTCGCCCTCCGTCTCTTTCATGGTACGGGCGATTGCCCTGTCAAAATAAATCGTATAAACAGGATATGTCCGCTTGGTGTTTTCAATATAATATTCACGTAGCCTCATCATTCTGGCTGTCGGCTTGATAGTCATGAATTTTTCCACAAGCTCATTCATCGTCAATCACCCCCCTGATAAATGTTTACAATATTAATTTTTTCCCCGGCCCCATTTAAGCACAAACCTTCTAATCCGGCAATAAT
>CAYWRV010000067.1:3136-10305 GCA_964460865.1 uncultured Smithella sp.
ATCCCGAACGAGGCGGCAATATTCCGCAATGCCAGGATATGCTCATCCGAAGGCGGCTCGATTGAGGCAATAGTGTAATTTCTTTCCAGCTCCTCATACTTATGGGTGCCGAGTTGATGGTAAGGTAAAAGCTCCAGATGCAGAAAATTATCCCCGAGCCCGCCGGCAAACTCGGCGCTGCAGACGATATTTTGTTCCGAGTCATTATAGCCGGGAATGACCGGGATGCGTAAAATCAACTTATTTTCCCCGGCGGTCTTTTTAATGTTTTCCAGGATTATGCGATTGGAAACCCCGGTCCATTCGATGTGCCTGGCCTCATCCATGTGTTTGAGGTCGATATAGACAAGGTTCAGGTACGGCAGCAAGGAAGAGAGATTTTCCCAGGAGGTAAAAGCGGACGTTTCCATGGCCGTGTGAAAAAAACTCTGACGGCACAGCTTGAGAAACTGACCGACAAACTGCGTCTGGGCGGTTGGTTCTCCGCCGCCGACCGTGATGCCGCCGCCGCTGCGCCGATAAAAGGCAGCGTCTTTATCGACCTCTTTCAGGAGCTCTTCCGCCGTGACATAGCTGCCTGTCAATTCGCGAGCCCGCGCCGGACAGGCATCGGCACACCTGCCGCATCCCCTGCATTTGGAGCGGTCAGTTTGTACATGTGTGCCAGTGCCGGCCTTCGTAATCGCCAGTTTCGGACAAACACTGATGCACCGGCCGCACCCCAGACAGCGACTTTTGATGTAGAGAATTTCAGGCCTTGTGTTTTGCGTATAAGGAGAGGAACACCACAGGCATCTCAAGGGGCATCCCTTCATAACAACCAGCGTTCGAATGCCTGGGCCGTCATGCAGGGAAAAGCGTTCGATTTTATGAATCAAACCTAGGGTTTCCGGAGATTGCGATTCGTTGAGATCCTGAAGAGGCATGATGAAACAAAACACCTTTCAGAAAAGCTGTAAGTAAAAGAATGTTCGTTGTCAAGACAAAATAGCCCCCTGTATCATCACAGGTTTTTTTGAAGATATGACAAAAAACGTCCATTTCTCCAAGTAAAGAAAGGCGGGTCGAAAGTAATGTTTCTGCATGATTTGGGAGACATGTTCACGGCATTGATTGCCGCTATCATGCTTGTCATGACTATGGGGCTTGAGGCACACTGCCGCCGGCAACTATTCTCCGATATGATGTTTATATTTTGCGCTGTGGATAAGATGTTGTGCCGCATTTCGGTGAACAATTTATAAGACGAGGGGATCGGTCATGGATACTCCTTATTTTATGCGTGACCTGCAAGACGGAGTCATTGTCCTCGTCCTCACGGGGCATAAGCTCTAAAGCACGATGCAGAAGTGTCCCGCGCTATTCGGCAGGGACGGTTTTAGCGTATTATTTTTGAGTCGCGGATAATGATATTGATTTCATGACGCTTTGTGTGGACATTTCCAGGATTGCCTCTTTTGAGTATTTTTTCAAGTTCCAGCCCCTTATAGGGTAGAGTGCCAGCTGAAACAAAATCAGATTTGCTCTGAAAAAGGCATCTTCCCGGCGGAATTTTTTTTCCTTCATGCCTTTTTTGAGGATTCCTTCGAGCCTCCCGATCAGCTTTTTTTCTCTTTCCAGAACAATCTGCAGATAACTTTTGGGCAGCGACTTGGACTCCCTGTACAGCAGCAAGGTTTCATGTCTATGCTTGTACATGATTTCGGCCAGACGGAAAACAGCGACTTTCAGCTGTTCTTCAGGGTTTTTTATTCCCTCGATATTATACTTGTCGAATAACGCTGCGGCAGGTTCGTGCAGGGTTTCAAAGACAAGAAACAGTATCTCTTCCTTACCCGTTATAAAATTGTACAGATTGCTCAGATCAATGCCGGTGGCTTTGGATATATCGCGCATGCTCGTTTCACGATACCCATTTTTTGCAAACAATTTTATGGCCTGCTTTATTATCCGCAGGCGTTTTTGATCGGTGGATCTTGAATTATTTGTAGCGGCGAGTTCTCTCAAATGGTTACCCTTTTGGTTGATTAAAGCGTTACGAAGAATTTTATAGACCATAGCAGATGTATATGCACATTTCAATAAAAGCCTTGACAAAGTTTATGGTTTTTATTAGGGCTAGCGACAACAAACGTTCGTATTTAATATGAGCGTATATCAAAAAGAATCGCCGGCTCATCTGCCCGGTGCCCGGATGGCGAAAAACAAAAAAGATGGAGCGCCTCCGCCACACAGCCTGACGAGTCAGCGGGGTGTGAAAAGTGCAAAACGGGGCAGTTGGGGGGCATTCCCGCATAATCGTTGGTAGCTTACCCGATATTAAAAAAGCCGACATAGCGTTGCCTGTATGCTTTGCCTTTGTCTTTCTTCAGGGTCAATTTCTTGCCGTTTCCGGTGGTTATCGTGTGCTCTTGGGATTAATCGTTGCTTGGGTTAAAAAATTCCACAAATACTAAACCTGGATTTTTGAGGGAAACATGAAAGCAGGACCGTTATCAGACGTTAATGTGCTGGATTTCACCTGGGTTCTGGCCGGGCCCTATGCAACCAGAAATCTGGCGGACATGGGCGCCAACGTGCTTAAAGTTGAGAAATTCAATATTGGAACCAACGAACGGCATCAGGCGCGCCGCGTGGAAATCAACGGCATTACGCAATCGTCATACCATATCAATCTCAACCGGGGCAAAAAAAGCCTCTGTATCAATCTGAAACATCCAAAAGGAATCAAGCT
Organism: uncultured Smithella sp.; assembly: GCA_964460865.1. Taxonomy (GTDB): domain Bacteria; phylum Desulfobacterota; class Syntrophia; order Syntrophales; family Smithellaceae; genus UBA8904. Next base: position 5,871 of record CAYWRV010000067.1, read on the forward strand.
GATTCATGAGCTCATTGCCAAAAGTGATATCATTATTGAAAATTTTTCTCCCGGTGTCATGGAAAGGTTGGAGCTGGATTACGAAGCCGTAAAAAAGATTAAGCCCGATATTATTTACTGCTCCATTTCTGTGTTTGGGCACTGGGGATATGATGTAAACAGGGCAGGCTATGATATTGTCGCACAGGCGGCCAGCGGCTGGACCGCTGGCATGGAGGGCAATGAAATGGCGCCTATGGCCATCGGTGACACAACCGCCAGCATGCATGCCTGCACCGCCATTTTAGCCGCCTTGCATCATCGGACCAGAACCGGCGAAGGACAGAATATCGATATTTCCATGGTGGATTGCCTTTTTTCCATTCCCGAAACATCGTTTCCCAGTTATTGGATCAGTGAAGCGGCCGGTATCGAGCCGTACGATTTCAGCGTGACTCAAAAAAGCCCCACTTCCTCACCCTACGGTATTTATAACGGTAAAAACGGCTCTATCGCCATCGCCATGCTGACGGACAGTATCTGGCCTGAGCTGGTCAACCTCATGGGACCGCAATGCGAGTGGATGAAGACAGACCCCAGAACGGGTGACATTATCGGCCGTTGTGTGCCGGAGAATGCTTTTTTAGTCCACGACGCACTTGAGGCCTGGGTTATGGCGCAGGATTCAGTGGAAGAGGCGGAACGTAAACTTCTGGAAATAGGAGCAGCCGCCTGCCGGGTAAAATCCATAAAAGAGCTGGCCACAACAGATCCCTACATAGGTGGCCGGGAAATGAGGTTGAAGAAAGTACAACCGTTTATCGGCCCCATGACGATGGGAGGGAGTCCTCTCAAGCTTTCGCTTACTCCGTCAACCATCAGAGGTTACGCGCCTTTTCTCGGGGAACACAACAGGGAAACTCTCTCGGTCATCCTCGGCTATTCACAGGATCAAATAAATGACCTGTACCACGAGGCGGTGCTTTATGAGGCACCGGAAGTGGCCGGGCTACCGGAAGAGCTGGAAAGAATTTCTCATGAATATCGTGAATTCATTGAATAACATAACAGGTGGAGGTGCATATGAAAATGACGGCGGATAAAAGTCTGGAAAAACAATCCACGGGATATCGTCGCTGGCATGATCACTATGATTATGATGTTCCGATATCGGTTCGCTACCCGCGCATTCTCGTTCACGACATTTTACAAATACCGGCCAATGCCCATCCCGACAAACCCGCCCTTCTTTACGAGGGGAAAGAGATGACTTTCTGGGAGCTTCGCGAACTGGTTCTGAGGTTTGCAAACGCGCTGAAAGAACTGGGTGTCAAAAAGGGCGACCGGGTCGGCATTCACCTTCCCACCTGTCCGCAATATCTTATCGCCTATCGTGCGGTACTATCGCTTGGAGCCATTGTGGTCAACCTTAACCCTCTTTACCCGGCACACGAACTGATTATCATAGCCGGTCAGACGGAACTGACAACTCTAATCACCATTGACAAGTCATTGCCCGGTGTACGGGAACTGTGTCGCGCCTGTAAAATCCCTCTGGTAATTGTGTCAGATTCCGGTGATTTCACCCTGGAAGGATCTCAGGGCAAGACCGAAAAGCTCGGGGAGGGCTGGCATTGGTTTTCTGACGTCCTGGCCGGTTGCACGAACACTGATCTGATACGAGTTGAGATCAGCTCGGAAGATCCAGCGGCCATACAATTTACAGGTGGTACAACAGGAACCCCTAAAGGTGCTGTGCTGACCCACGCAAACGTGGTTGCAGCGACGGTGCAGGCCAGTCTCTGGGCTATGCCGCGGATCAAATTGACACCGGTGGAAAAGCTCTCCACTCTTATCGTGCTTCCGCTCTACCATGTTTATGGCAATTTAGTGTCGAACTGGGCTTTATACAACTGCGCCACCCAGATACTCGTGCCCCAATTCAATATCGATAAGCTGATGGAGCTAATTGGCTCAATGAAGGAAATTTCATATTTCCCGACTGTGCCCACTATGGCCAGTGCCATCATGAATCATCCGAAAGCCAGAGAGATAGAAATAGGCAAAATTTTCGGCGTCATGAATGTAGGAGCCGCCTCCTGCCCTTTAGAGTTGATGCAGCAGATCAAAAACGCGGGAATATTTCTTACTGAAGGCTGGGCGATGAGCGAGACATCATGCACAGGGACCGGTAACCCGATAATGGGAGCCAGGAAACTCGGCAGCATAGGAATTCCTGTTTCTGACACGGATGTGAAGCTGGTGGATCTGGAAAAAGGTGAAACGGAGGTTCCCTTGGGTGACCCGGGAGAGCTTCTCATCAAAGGCCCGCAGATCATGAAGGAATACTGGAACAATCCTGCCGAAACAGCAAACCAGTTGAAAGATGGTTGGTTAAGTACAGGCGACATAGCTACGATGGACGAAGACGGATACTTATACATTGTCGATCGTAAAAAAGACATGATCATAGCCGGCGGCTTCAATGTTTACCCCAAGGAGGTGGATGAAGTTCTTTTTCAGCATCCGAAGGTTGAATTCGGGATCGCCGTGGGCGTGCCCGATGAATATCGCGGTGAAACAGTGAAGGCTTTCATCGTGTTGAAAGAGGGAGAAACTGCGACGGGAAAAGAGATCATTGATTTTTGCAGGGAGAAACTCGCTCCCTACAAAGTCCCCAAAATTGTGGAATTTCGGGAATCGCTTCCACAATCGGCGGTAGGCAAGGTACTGCGCAGGGAATTGCGGGCAGAGGAGATTGGTAACAAATCCAACAAATAGAAGGAGGTTTCAGATGAAAAGATTGGCAGGCGAAAGATTAGTTTTTTTGATGTGTGTGTTTTCTCTCCTTTGTTTCACTTTCTTTATCCCGGGATCCACAAGTGCAGCGGAAAAGGCTATTCCCGGTAGTATGGATGAGAAGGTTCCGAAACCAAATGCGGCCTTTGATGCAGACAAAATGGGGGATATGTCGGACTACAATCCGGCGACTATCGTCAGCCCCACCGGCGATACTATTAAAATAGCAGTTGTTGCCTCTTTTTCGGGCCCCGCCGCGGCAAATGGCGAATTTTACTGGAATATAGCCCAGTGGGTAGCTCATGACTACAATAAGAGAGGCGGCATTTGGGTGGACGGAAAGAAAAAACTTATTCAAGTTATTAAGGCGGATCATCAATCCAAACCGGATGTCTGCCGAAAGGTTTGCGAACGCATGGCGCTGCAGGAAAAGGTCCATGTGTTCATGGGTACAGATGGCAGCCACATGATGAAAATCATCAACGAAGCGGCCAACAGGTACAAAATAATTGCCTTCAATTTTACCTGCCTTTCTGACGATATACAGGACGCCAACAATTTCAACCGCTATTCATTCCAAGCTACATTTTCTACAGAGCAGGTAGGCCGTGCATTTGGATATTTTTACGGCCAGATGCGTAAAAAAGAGAAAAAGTTTTATATTTTGTGTCAGGATTATTCCTTCGGCCGTGAACTTGCTGCTGGCTTTAAAGCAGGACTCAAGGAATATTATCCGGAGGCACAGGTGGTAGGTGAAGACTTCCATAAACTATTTCTTACGGACTTTGCCCCTTATCTGGAAAAGATCAGAGCCTCCGGTGCTGAAGTCATTTTTTCGGGCGACTGGTATCCTGATGGTGGTAATATGCTGAAACAAGCACGCCAGATGGGTATCATGCTTCCTATTGCCAACGTTTATATGGATACACCTGACTTTCTGCATGAAATCGGAGCGGAAGGAACAAAAGGGCTACAGCATGTCAATACATTTGCAGTGGAAAACCCTCAATTCAAGGAATCGGGGTATGCAAAAGTAAATAATATTTGGCTGGATTTGTGGAAAAATAAGTGGACTCCCCCTTACAATGCACTAAGGTATGGTATGTACGCTACCAGCTGGGGTAGCTGGACGAATACGACCTACTGGCTGATGAGTGTTATCGAAAGAGCTAGAAGTACCGACCCGGAAAAAATTATCTCTGTCTGGGAGGGTGACACTTTCCGCTTTGTGAACGGCAAGATTGTCAAGATGAGGGCATGTGACCATAAGCTTATTCACGATCTGGCCATTGCGGAATTCGTGCCCTGGCAGGAACAAAAAGTTGCTTACAACATTGCACCCTTCTACTGGTTCAAAGGTATATCCTATACCGGCCCTGTGTCCATTGTACCTGCGGCCAAAATTCTTCCGTGGATGGATCAGAAACTTGATCGTTGTAAGGGCAAAAACGGCTGGGGTGAGTAAGATGTAAACAATGTTTGATTTGATGGCGGGTATACGTCGTCCAATCCGGCGTATGCCCGCTCCATCCTCACGGCTTGGTGGTATAAACAATTTTTCACACTTTCTATTTTAGTGTCTTATCAGTAAATCCAGAAGCCGGTTGTTCAAATGTCATGGCAGACACCAGAGCTTCCCGGAGGCATCAATTAACCC
>CAYWRV010000068.1:0-10291 GCA_964460865.1 uncultured Smithella sp.
CAGATTGAAAAGCAGGCGCTGAAAAAAGTGCAGCTGGCCCTGCCTTATCTAAAGCCGGATGATTGACCATCCTTCCGACGCGCGGCTACTGACCGATCAGAACCTGCCCGTCATCTTCCGCCCGGCTTTCGTCATGGCCGGTATAACCGGATGAGTCGAAGTCATCGCCCTGGTAGTCCACTTTGAAGACCGACATCACCGAGGCCAGGTTTTCCGCATTCCCGGCATTTTGCTGGGTGGTTAAATTGATTTCCGCAATCGCTCCATTGACTTGAGTGATGCCCTGAGACTGCTCGCGGGACGCGGCGGATATTTCTCCCATCAGCCAGACCACTTTTTCGGAACTTGAGGCCACATCGGCGAAAACCGTGTTGGTCGTCTCGACCAATTCTTCGCCTCTTTTCACCTTATTGACAATGTCTGCGATGAACCCGGAAGATCCGCGTGCGGATTCTGTCGCCCTCATGGCCAGGTTTCTCACCTCATCTGCCACAACGGCGAATCCGGCACCCGCCTCCCCGGCGCGGGCCGCCTCTACGGACGCATTTAGTGCCAGCAGATTGGTTTGAAATGCTATCTCGTCAATGCTTTTGACAACTTTTTGCGCCTGCTGGCTGGCGGTGGCAATTTCCTTCATCGACTTGGTCAGTTCATTCATCGACAGACCGGCCTTCTGAATCGCGTCTTTTGCCGAGACCATAAGTTTGTTGGCCTCGCCCGTGTTATCCGCGTTTTGCTTCGTCATGGAAGCGATTTCATCCAGTGAAGCGGATGTTTCCTCAATCGCCGCCGCTTCCTCAGACGAGGAATCCGACAGAGTCTGAGCGATCTGCACGGCGTGCCCCACCGCCTCGCTCATCTTCAGGCGCATCGTATTGACGGAATCCACGAGCACTCCGATTTCATCCCTGGAGGCCACTTCGATGCTTTGGGTAAGATCACCCTCGGCAAGCTTTCTCACCACGGAAATCATCTCACGCACAGGCCCCAAAATCATGCGCGTCACCATCATACTCACAGAAATGGACAAAACGACAGCGACGACAAATACGATGACAAACAATACCATGGTGACGCTGAAGTTGGCGCGTGATGCGGCGTAGTTTTGTGCGCTTAACTCATCTTCCATCTTGTGCAGATCGGAGACGATTTTATTGAGGGCTTCATATTTCTGATCGGCGACAGCTACGTATACAGCCCCCGTGCCGCTGTGAGCCAGCTCAAGAACTCTTGTGGCCGCTTTCTGGTATTCCAGAAGCTTGGCGAGCGCGTCTTCGTATAACTTTTTTTCATTTTTATTGAGATTTTTGTTTTTGAGCATATTCCTGGTCAGAGCCACATCCTCCTCCATCGTGGCGATCTGCTGCTTGATGAGCTTGTCCACCTCTGTCTCGTCATGCCCCTGCGCGACCCAATTCAGTACGCGGGAAATAGCGGCCTGGGCGGTGGACAGGTCGTTCAGGAGCTTGGCGCTGGCCTGATATCCTTTAAAGCGGTTGTTGAAAATGTCATCCAGAGCGGACTGCTGGCTGATGAGACTGTAAAAGGTGCCCCCTCCCAGTATCACCAGGCAAACCAGCACCACCACCGGTGAGAGCAGAATTTTTTTCCCCAACCGCAAATTATTGAAAAAACCCATTTTTACCCTCCTTCTCGCTTCAATCCGCATTTTTTATCTTTACTGCGCATAAGTTGCGAAAATTATTTTGCATAACATTGGCGGGCGACTAAAGCTGTGCCGCGGCATGAAACATTTTCAAAGCCACCCTGCTGATACTGATCCTTTCTGCCGTAATGAGGCTTGCCAAAAAACTGCACCGGAGACTTACTTGTATAAAATACCTCTAAAACCGGTCCCCGGTCTGTATTGCTATCGTCCGAAATGAACAATTTCTTAAGTAAATAAAGACAAAACAATCGTTTTTTTGAAAAAGACTGAAATCAACGTTGCATCGCGTCCAAGTGTGTAAAATAATTCAATTCACCCAGAGGGAATACAGCTTAAACCAGGCGATTTTAATGTATTCCTGATATATTTTTTTCCAGTCGGAGGCTTTTAGCTGCCACACATTGACCGGTGCTTCTTCAAAAGGTGTGGGGGAAAAATAAAGGCCGGGCGACGGCTCAAACACTTTGCGGGCAATCATTTGAATACGGCGCATGTGATAGGGTGAGCTGACAAAAAGGGCTGACTTTCGTCCATAATGTTTCATCATCTCGCGCGCGTTGAGCAATTCCAGATGGGTATCTTCAAAGTAGCTGGGAATCTTCGTTTTGCCGGCGCTGCGGCCGGTATTTTTCCGCGGCCGCTGCTCCACAAGCGTCATCTCGCCCAGTTCCATCCGATACGTCCTGCCGTAGGCCGGAATAATCAGATACTCCGCCATACCTTCATAAAGCAGGTTTTTTGCGTGCCGGTGGCGCGCGCGGAAATCAGGTCCCAGAAGGACAACGATTGTGTCCACCCTTTTATGCCCGGTTGAATAAACCAAAAAACGCGGCGCTAAATACAGAAGGCCGGCCAAAACGGCTGCAACAAGGAAGGCACTAAGGGTGATGGTGAAGGCTCGCACGAAAATATCCTTGACATTACAGGTAATTATTTATATCAAATCACCAAGTTGCAAACATCGTACATAACGAATAATTGCATTTTAATATCTTCTAACCGTTTCTTTTGCAAAGAATAAATTCAGCCGTATGCCACGTATACCAGATGCCGCCAAAGACAAAACCGCTCCGGCCGACACAGCAAAAAAACTGGATCTGTCCCTGTACGCCAGCATCATGGAAACCATCGATCTGGGCATTGTCATCCTGAACCTTGAAACAGGCCGGCTGATCTTCAAAAACAAGGTCGTCACTGAGATTTTTCACAACAACCAGAGCCTGCTTGAGTACCATAACATCATGTCTCTCTTACTGGCGGATTACAAAAACAAGCCGTCGGCCGAGGTTTTCGGAAAAAATCACACCCTTCATTTCAAAAACCGCCTGCTGGGCTATACCCCCTACATGGCGTCCGACAATTTCATCTGGATTATCATCAGAGACATTACCGAACAAAGCCGGCTGGAATCAATCGCCGCAGCGGTAAACTCGATGGACAACATGAGTTATATTTTTTCCGGCATCCGCCACGAACTGGGAAACCCGATAAACTCCATTAAAATGACTCTAAGCGTCCTTAAGAGAAACATCGCGGAATATCCACCGGAAACAGTCGAGAAATTTGTCGATCGTGCCATGACGGAGATATCGCGTGTCGAATTTCTCCTCCAGGCCCTGAAAAGCTTCAGCATTTTTGAAAACCCCGAAATTCAAAGAATCGACGTGGATGAATTCATGTCCCGCTTTATATCGCTTGTGGAAAACGACCTACGCCAATCGGGAATAAGCATCGGCAAAGCGATCGCACCGGATGTGAAAGCCGTCATCGCGGATCCGCGGCTACTGCACCAGGTAATGCTCAACCTCATCACCAACGCCTCGGACGCGCTCAAAGACACTCACGGGCCCAGGATTAATATCCGCGCCACCCGGCATAACGGCCTGATTGCGTTTATTGTTGAGGACAACGGCTGCGGCATTTCCAAAGAAGCTCAGGCCAATCTGTTCAAACCTTTTTACACGACAAAACCGCGCGGCACGGGGCTGGGGTTGATGATCGCTCTGAAGATGGTCATGCTCATGAAAGGCAACATGGAAGTTAAAAGCGTAAAAAACAAAGGCACCCGGGTGACTTTCTTTATTCCCGGTGAACGGACCGAAAATGCTCAAAGTTAAACGAAAAATCCTCATCATCGACGACAATGATATTTTCTGTGAAACTGTCACAGACCTGCTGGCGGATGAGTACACGGAAGTGCTAACCGCTCATACCGGACGTGACGGCCTGAAAATCTGCAAAGAAAATAAAATCGATGTGGTGCTGCTGGATCAGAAACTCCCTGATGTGCAAGGTGTGGAACTATGCCCTTCGATTTTAAAGCACAATGAGCAGGCAAAAATCATCTTCGTCACCGCCTACCCCAGCTTCTCCAACGCCATTGAAGCCATCAAAGTGGGCGCCCACGACTACCTGTCCAAGCCCTTTGAAATGGCGGAACTGGAACTGACCGTCAGGCAGGCTTTCCGGACGCAGGAGCTGGAAAAAGACGAGCAGCTCCAGAATTATCAAAGCAGCCGGGAAACCAGGGAATTTGATCTCATCGCCGGTAAAGGCCCCTTCGATGAGATCAGAAAAATGATAGACCTGGCGGCGGACAGCGACGCACCTGTGCTCATCACCGGAGAAACGGGGACGGGGAAAAACGTCGTGGCGCGCGCCATCCATCTGAAAAGTTCGCTGCCGGCGAAACTGTTTCTTACCGCCAACTGCGCCGCCTTCCCGGAAAGCCTCATCGAGGCGGAACTGTTCGGCTCGGAAAAAGGTGCCTTCACGGGGGCGAGCGCCTCCCGTAAGGGCATTTTTGAACTGGCGGAAGGAGGCACGCTGGTGCTCGATGAAATCGGCTCCATGCCCGTCCATCTGCAGTCGAAACTGCTCGGTGTTCTGGAGGAAAAAAAATTCAGGCGCATCGGGGGGGAAACGATAAAACCGACAAATGTGCGGGTTATCGCCATAGCCAACAACGACCTGGAAGCGGCCATCGCGGAAAAGACTTTCCGCAATGATTTATATTACCGTCTGAGCGTCATCCGCCTGCACATTCCGCCGCTGAAAGAACGTAAAGAAGACATTCCGAAGCTGTGTGAATACTTCATCAGCCGTATGTCGAGGAATCCGGACGTTGTGTTGTCGGATGCGGAACTGGGCAGGCTTATGGAATATGCATGGCCGGGCAATGTGCGGGAACTCAAAAATGTCCTCGAACGGTCGCTGATCATTCAGCGGGACGGCCCCCTGAAACCTTCCCTTCTGCTCAGAGAAAACAAGATGACCCAGCCCTGCACCGGCCAGACCGTTGATGAGGAAATACTCACATTTGAGGCCATGGAGAAAAAATACATCGGACTGGCGCTCAGAAAATTCAGTGGTAATTATTCGCAGTCGGCAAAGGCTCTGGGAATTTCACTCTCCACCTTTAAGAGAAAACTCAAAGCTTACAACCTGTGAGCACTCGTAACAAATTCCCCCTGCCTCATCCGTGTTAATTTTTGGCCGCTTAAATCACCAGAGATAGTCAAATTGAACCATCCAGCCTGCTCGCGAAAGATAGTTTCTTACCCATTTCGCCGGGCAAAATAAAATTATCTTCTTATATTTCAGCCACATCAGAAGATACCCGCATTCCGGCACAGCCCTTGCTTCGTTTTATTTGATTTTAATTTTGCCGATGCCCGAAGGCGATGTTCATTTATACTCCCCGGCGGCACCGGCTCCGGAGTTCTTTGAGGGCCCGAATCAATGACAATAAGGCAGCCGTATGACCCGCATAAATGACAAAAAACCACCGGCGGAAGAAGGTCTTGAGGCACCGCAGGTTGAGGAACTTTTAAAAAATCTCGAATTTCATAAAGCCATCCAGGACATCACCGGCAGAATCAATGCCGCCTCCGGCATCGACGAGATCCTCATTGACATCAAGGAGGACATCCGCAGGCTTTTTAATATCCATCAGATCTCCATTTATTTGGTCGATGCGGCCAACAGAGAACTCTTCACGCTCGTCAAAGACCGGGACAAGCCGAAAGAGGTGCGCTTCCCGATCGACAACACCACCTTTGCCGGATACGTCGCCCAGAAAAAAAGACCCCTGCACATTGCCGACGCCTATAACGAACGCGAAATCAGGAAAATCAGCGACTCTCTCAAATTTGACGACACGCACGACAAAAACACCTCCATAAGGACGGGTCAGATTATCGTCATTCCGATCATGCATGAGAGCATCATCCTGGGTGTCATGGAACTCATGAACCACAAAGAAGCTGACGCCTTCGAGGAATATAATCAGATTTTTTTAGATGAAATCACCGTCTGTCTGGCCGGGGCATTTCTATCCGAGCTCGATTTCGTCGAAAGCGGCTCAAAAAGTGCGGCGCGTTTTGCAAAATTGATTCGTGACGGTCTTTTGACCGCGCAGCAGCTGAACAACGCTCTGAGAGAATCTCTGGCAAAAAAAGAGCATGTGGAAACCATTTTAACACAAAGCTATAACCTCTCCACGGAGCAGATCGGTGCGGCGCTGGAAGACTACTACGCCTGCCCTTTTATCCCCTACAGCGACGACATTTACATCCCCCCCCAGTTGCTCGCCGGCATCGCCAGAACCTCTCTGGAGGAAATGGTCTGGATACCCCTCAAGGTTGCCACAGGAAAAATCCATGTGCTGCTTGCCGATCCTTCAGACTATCTCAAAAAACTGGAGATAGAAAAGATTCTCGAAACAAACGCGATAACATACAGCGTCGGCCTGGCGCCGGACATACTAAAACTCATTGACGAATTCTATCCGCGCCAGACGCAAGAGTCCGCGGTCTCTGACAAGCAAAGGCCGGTGCCGGGAACATCGGCACAGCCGGGCGGCGGTCACCGGCCGCCAAAAGACATTGCGCATTCCACTTTTATTCTCCCGGAACCTTCTGACCTTCCTTTTTCTTTCGAATCGGACAAATCGTTTTCCGGGCGCCTCCCCCTGGATGGACACGCAGCCGACGCGCCCGATACGCGGCCCCCTGCCGCACAGGCACCGGCGGAAAAACCCGTATCCTTCACCATTATGACAGGGCCGGCCGATAAAAAGCAGCCGGACGAAAAAAAGTCACAGGCTCCCGAGATTGAAAAACCACACCCTGCGGCATGGGACGGCCTGCTTCTGGAGGCCTACAGCCGCCGCGCATCCGACATTCACTTCGAGCCGGACCCGCTCAAGGGGAACGTCTTTTCGCGCATCAGAATTGACGGCCAGTTCCTGCCTTTCAGTTCCATTTCCAACAGTGAATATGCAAACCTTACCACCGATATCAAACAAAGAGCCAATCTGGATAGGAACGTCAAAACGACCATCCAGACGGGCAGATTCGCACTGGATCGCGCCTCGGGGGAAAGAATTGAAATGACGGTGACCTTCATCCCGGCCGGTGCCAGCGTGCAGGACGCGGTCATTCATATCTCTTCAAAGGCCAGGCTGATCCCTCTGGAGCTGCTGGGCCTGTCGGAAAATCTCTATGCCGAGCTGCTGAATATCCTCTACCAGCCCAGGGGCGTTGTTTTAGTTGTCGGCCCGGCCGGCGCGGGCATCACCACCACGCTGCACGCCTGCCTGGATAGCATCAATACACCCGATAAAAAAATATGGACGGCGGAAGAATCACTGGAAATTGTACAAGGGGGGCTAAGGCAGGTCGAAATTGCTCCCGGGAAAGGTTTTGATTTTCACCATGTCCTGCGCGCGTTTTTAAACGCGGATCCCGATGTGATCATGGTCAACCCGATTCGTGATCTGAAAACAGCCGCTCTTTGCATGGAGGCGTCGCTTGGGGGCCGGCTGGTTTTAGCTTCATTTCCCGCGGAGACCGTTACCGGCGCCATGGAAAAATGTCTTGATATCGGAGTGCATCACCTGGTGTTTGCCGACGCCATGCTCGCCATGGTCGAGCAGAGGCTGCTGAAAACTTTATGCCCGAAATGCAAGCAGAAATACCGCCCGGGCCGGCCGGAGTATGACGAGATTGCCGACATTTACGGCCCGGAGGCCTTTGAGAAACTAAACATCCCCTATTCCGACGCCTTTTACCTGTACCGTCCCGTCGGCTGCGATGAATGCGGACAAACCGGTTATGCAGGAAGAACCTGCGTTACGGAGATCTTCACCTTCACCCCGCAGTTAAAACGTATGCTCCGCAGAAGAGAAAACATCGATGCCATATACCAGACGGCCTTCGATAGCGGCATGAATCCATTGATCCGCGAGGCACTCGCCAAGGTTCTGGCAGGCCAGACGGACTACCGGCATGCCAGGCTTTCCTGCCTGAAACAATACTCAAACTAGCTTATCTTTCCATTGGCTGAGCTTATTGAGGGCCTCAAGAGGTGTGATGGAGGTAATATCCAGACCGCGCAGTTCGGCCAACACCAGGTCCTCGCCTTCGGCAAACAGGTTTAGTTGAGGATTGGCCGGTTTTTCGGCGCTTCCGCCCCGGGCGATGCGCGGCATGCCGATCTCGTCGAACTCTCCCCTTTCCAGGTTGGCAAGGATTTTCTTGGCCCTGGCAATCACATCGGCCGGCACACCGGCGATGCGCGCCACTTCTATTCCGTAGCTGCGGCTGGTTCCGCCCCTGGTTATTTTTCTAAGGAAAATTATTCCCTCGCCCCATTCCTTCACGGCGATGTTGTAATTTTTCACTCCAGGCCTGGATGCCTCCAGATCGGTCAACTGATGATAATGAGTCGCAAAAAGCGTCCTGATGCCTCTGCCGCCGAAATCGTGAATGTATTCCGCCACCGCCCAGGCAATGCTCAGGCCGTCGAAAGTGGATGTCCCCCGGCCCACCTCATCGAGAATCACCAGTGACCGTGACGTTGCCTGAGTCAGTATCCTGGCCGCTTCGGTCATTTCGACCATGAAGGTGCTTTGCCCTTTGCTCAGATTGTCCGCCGCGCCGATACGCGTGAATATTTTATCCACCACACCGATGCGGGCCCGTGCCGCCGGCACGAAACTGCCCATCTGCGCCAGCAGTACAATCAGCGCGACCTGGCGGATATAAGTCGATTTGCCGGCCATGTTGGGCCCGGTAATCACCAGCAGGCGGTTCTCTTCCAGATCGATAAGCGTGTCATTGGCTACAAAACCGTCCTTTTTCAGCGCCTGCTCCACGACCGGATGACGGCCGTCCACAATCTCAATCACATCCTCTTCATCTACCTCGGGGCAGGTGAAGGAGTGTTTTTCCGCCGTCCGGGCCAGCGCGCAAAACACATCCACCGCCGCCACACATGAGGCGTTTTGCTGAATATCCGGTATATACGGGACAAGATCGTCGCGCAGTTTGTTGAAGATTTCATTTTCCCGTACGCGAATATTTTCTTCGGCGTTCAGGATCGTGTGCTCGAACTGCTTGAGTTCCTCATTGATGTAGCGTTCGGCATTGACCAGCGTCTGCTTGCGCACATAGGAGGCGGGTACGGCGTCAATGTTGGCTTTGGTCACCTCGATGTAGTAGCCGAATACATTGTTGAAACCGACCTTGAGTGAGCTGATGCCTGTCGCCTGCCTCTCTTTTGCTTCGAGCTCGGCGATCCATTTTTTGCCGTCACGGCTCACCGAACGCAGACGATCGAGCTCCTCATCGAAGCCGTCGGCGATGAATCCCCCATCAGCCGTGCGCGGCGGCGCATCGACGATAATCGCGGCCCGCAGCAACTCTGCCACCGATTCAAGGGGCTTGATCCGGCTCCGTATTGCCGCGAGCGCCGGTACGGCCACCCCGTCCAGCAGTGCCTCGATCCGGGGCAAAATCTCTAGTGAGGTGGCCAGGGCGGACAGGTCTCTCGGCGTAGCCATACGCAGGGCCACACGGCCCGCCAGTCTCTCGAGGTCATAGATGCCGGCCAGTGCCCGGCCAAGCTCCTCTCTCAGCGTATAATTGTTTTTTATTTCCGCCACGGCGGCCAGCCGCGAGCGTATCTTTTCCACATCGAGCAGAGGATAGGCCATCTGGCGGCGCAAAAGCCTGGTCCCCATCGGCGTGAGTGTTTCATTGACAAGCGAAAAAAGTGACCCGGCACGAGAACCATCCTGAATCGTGAAAAATAATTCCAGGTTGCGCCGTGCGGTTTCGTCAATGACAAGATAGAGCTCGGGGTCATACCACTTGATTTGTGAAATATGCTCCGCCCGCGTCATCTGCGTGTCACGGACATAGCCCAGAACCACACCCGCGGCCACCATGGCCGCTGGATGGTTTTTCACAGGCGATTGCGCAAGGACACCCGCATCGAGCTCCCGCTCCAGAGCATCGCGGGCGCGGCCCGGCTCGAAAAATTCCTCGCCGATGGTACGAATGACGCCTGCGGGAAACTGCTCCCGGATCATTTTTTCCAAAAGCGCATCCGGAAACGATAAGCTCGTGAGCAGCTCCCGGAATTCCAGCCCGCCCAGCGCCTCCATGAACGCATAACGGTCTTCAAACTCACCGGCCTGAAATTCGCCGGTGGACATATCTACAAAGGCCAGGCCGAATGCCCCCTCCAGGCAGGCGATCGCCGCCAGATAATTGTTCTCACCGGCTTTCAAGTTTTCCTCATCCAGCACAAGGCCGGGAGTGATCACCCGGATGA
>CAYWRV010000069.1:0-10178 GCA_964460865.1 uncultured Smithella sp.
AGCAGTCGCACAAGCGGCAGCCACTCACTATCTGACCGTAGCGCCTGGCACAACAAACAAGTTCCGCAACGCCTACAGTATGATCTGGACAGACGCCACTTTCACCTGCAACAACCTTCTACAGTGGGGGCAGCTTGCCACTGCGGGTAATGATGTCTATGCGTACTGGTTTACTGATGCTGATGCTCCGATCAATCCCACCTACGAAGCACTGCGTGGTTTCCTGAAACCTATCAAGTTGCTTGATTTCGGTAACTGGGCGGTCGGTGCTTCCCATTCCTTTGAGATTCAGTATATCTTCGGCCATCTGAAGAACCATCCCGATGCCACTTTTTCTCAAAAAGTTTTGTCTAATCGAATGATCGACTACTGGACAAATTTTGCCAAAGACGGAGTTCCGGGTGGAGGATGGACGGCGTACAATGTAGCAAACATCAGAAAGTTAAATCCGGCCGGTGACAGTGATGCCGACGCTTTAGAAGTTGGGGCAGCGCACCAATGCGGCTTTTGGGCTAATCCATTCGCGGTGGATCAATAATGCTGGATGCGCACTCTTTGCCGTGCAAGTGACCTCGATCGAGAATCAGACCTCTATCTTTAACATTTAACCTGGAAAGAGCCTGCGCCATTCGGCGCGGGCTCTTTTTTTGTGGTGCGGGGTAATAGCTCATGGCTCGTAGCTGATGGTGGATGGGTCATGGTGAATGGTGGGTCGCTATGGGCTATTTTCCATCAACAATCAACCAAGAGGTATCAGCTTTAATATTCTCCACCTCCGGCCTGCTAAAGCAGGCCACCCCCGCCGGCGGTGGACACAAAGTGGTAAGCTTCGCGTTTTACTGACCGTTCGTGCTCGGCCTTCTTACTGACCGTTCATGCTGAGCCTGTCGAAGCATCCTTTATCCTTTAGCCCTTAGCTACGAGTCACGAGCTATGAGCTAATCCTCTAACCCTCAAATCATCTAAACTTCTAATCCTCTAAACTTCTAACCCTCCAATCCTCCGGTCGCTCGGCCTGTCGAAGCATCCTTTATCCTTTAGCCATGAGCTGATCGCTATTCTCCACCGTCCACCCCCGGCCTGCTAAAGCAGGCCACCCCCGCCAGCAGGGGACAAGAATGATGCGCTTCGCACTTTATTGACTGTACGTAAAATTTTAACGCCCGTTCGTGCTCGGCCTTCTTAATAACCGTTCATGCTGAGCCTGTCGAAGCATCCTTTATCCTTTATCCTTTAGCCTTTAGCCCTTAGCCACGAGCCAATCGCTATTCACCATTCATCTAATCCTCCAACCCTCCAACCCTCTTCTGAATACGAGCCGCGAGCTGTCAGCTATCAGCTAATTTCCATTCACCATCGAGCATCCACCATCCACCATTACCCCTTCAATTGCACTTATTGGCGGGGCGGCAGGGCGGTGCTCCAAAGAAATATTTGACTTAACAGGCAAAGGCAATATAATCTTAAAAAGCTGAGTTTCTTGCAGGTCGGGCGGCTGGTACAGCCCCGGCAGGGTTTTGCATAGGTTTTTGACTTCATATCAGGAGCGCGAAGATGACGGTCGGATATGCGGGCGAAAAGAAACAGGGCCAGGGGAGATTGCCGTTTCAGCGGCAGCTCAAAGAACTCAGGCAGGGGCGCGCCAAAGGAAAGCAGGCGGAAGAAAAGTTCAGGGAAAGCCAGCAGAGACTAAACAGCATTATAGATGCGTCCCCCATCCCCGCGTTTGTGATCGGCGTGGATCACAAGATCATCCACTGGAACAAGGCCCTCGAGGAGCTCACCAAAATCAAGGCACAAGCTGTCATCGGCACTTCCCAGCAATGGCGGGCTTTTTACGGCAAAGAGCGCCCCTGTATGGCGGATCTGCTGGTGAGCTGTGAAAAAGAGAAAATAGCTAAATGGTACACGGGCAAATATGCCAAATCAAGGCTCCTGGAAGAGGCCTACGAAGCAATCGATTTTTTCCCCGACCTGGGCCGTCAGGGGAAATGGCTGCGTTTCACGGCGGCGGTGATCCGCGATACGGCCGGTGAAATGATCGGCGCTATTGAAACGCTGGAGGATATCACGCGGCGCAAAAAGGCCAAGGAAGCGCTGCTGGCTGCACACAGAGAGCTCGAAGAGCGGGTGCAGTCGCGCACCTCCGAGCTGGCCAGGGCCAACGAGGCACTCCTGGTAGAGCTGCTGGAGAGGCGCCAGACGCAAAAAGTTCTCAAGCAGACCACTGATCACCTCTCGCTGCTTTTAGAGTCTCTGCCGATTATTTCCTATACGAGAAAACTCGATGGAAATTTCAGCATCACTTATGTCAGTAACAGCATTGAGGAGATCGCCGGCTATACGCCGGACTGTTTCACCGAAGATGATAATTTCTGGATGGAGCACATCCATCCGGAAGATCGCGAACGTATCGCTTCAGAGCTCAGAAGCGCCACGGAGAAAGGAGTGCATCGCTATACCTACCGGTTCCGCGTCATGGATGATTCCTATCGCTGGTTTTCCGATTACTGGCGAGTCGCACGCCATCCGGCCGGCACGGAAAGTTATATCGTGGGCGCCTGGCAGGATGTAACGGAGGACAAAAAAATCCGCCAGGAAGGAGAGCTCCGGCTTCAGCAGATGATCCAGACGCACAAACTGGCCGCGCTGGGTGAGGTGGTGGCGGGTGTTGCGCACGAGATCAACAATCCCGTGAGTTTCATCGCGTACAATGTTCCCGTGCTCGAAGAGATATGGAACATGGCCGAGGAGATCCTGTCTCGCTCGGATGTCAGACATCCGGACTGGACAAAGAGAGGGCTCTCCTATGAAGAGGTCAGCAAAAATATGCGCGAAATCATCGAGGCCTTTAAGATCGGTGCAAATCGCATCAGCCGCGTCATCACCAGTTTGAAGGAATTTTCCCGCTCGGATGAAAGTGTTCAGAAAAAACGTTTTTCCGTGTCCGATGTGATTGCGGGAGCACTTATCATCGTGGGTGCGCAGATCAGGCGTACTGTGTCGCAAATCAATCAGGAAATCGATGATCGCCTTCCGCCCGTGTCCGGCCATTTTCAGAAAATCGAACAGGTCATCGCCAACCTGCTTATCAACGCCCATCAGGCCATCCCTCCCGGCCGCAAGGGGCTGATCACGATCAGGTGCCGGTCTATCGAGCGCCTGAAAGCGGTGGTGGTGGACATTGAGGACAACGGCAAGGGCATTGAACGTAAAAATCTTGAACATATTTTTGATCCTTTTTTCACCACGCGTCGTGAGCTGGACGGTACCGGTCTGGGGCTTTCGATTTCCTATGGTCTGGTGAAGGAGCATCAGGGCGTCATAAGTGTCTTGTCCCGCCCCGGCAGGGGGAGCCGTTTTTCCGTTTATCTTCCCACCGAAAAGGGCAGGGGGCTTAATTTATGTCCCGCCCTGCTTTGTATCGATCACAATGTAAAGTATCTCAAAGAGCTCAAGGCCAATTTCGTGGATGCGGTCATCTGGCGTTCCGAGCCACAGGACAAGGTGGAGGACATCCTCAATTTTCTGTCGGAAAACCCTGAAGTGGACATGATCGCCTCAGAGGTGCGGCTCAAAGGTTTTGACGGCTGGGAGCTTCTGGAAAAGATCAAGGGCAAATACCCGCTGCTGCCGGTGATCTTCTACTCCGCAGACCGCAAAGCCCTTAAACCGCCGGCCGGCAGCGGCCTGCAGCCCGATTGCATTTTGCATAAACCGTTTCACATTGAAAAACTTCAAAAGGCGATTCACGAACTGGGAAGGCAGCAATTATGAAAATCCTTATTGTCGATGATGAGGAACTTTCTCTGACATCCGTGCGGCGGGTGCTCAAATGGCGCGGCATGAAAAATGTCGAAATCTGCGACAGTGGCCGGGAAGCGATCAAAAAAATCCGTGAGGGGAACTTTGATGTCGTGCTGCTGGATCTGCTCATGCCGGAAGTTGACGGCCTGCAGGTGCTGGAAGCGGTCAAGCCATTTTGTCCGCGCACGGAGTTCATTATTCTGACCGCAGTCGATGATGTTGCCACTACGGTGAAAGCGATGCGCAACGGCGCCTATGATTATCTGGTCAAGCCGGTGGACAACGAACTGCTTTTCCTCTCCATTGAAAGGGCCTATGAACATAAGGGGCTTCTGGCGGGTCTTTCCGCCAACGCCGGTTTGGAAACCGGCGGGATCCCGCCTGCCTTTTCCGATACCGTAACGCAAAGCGCGCAGATGAAGTCGCTTATCTCCTACGCCCAGGTGATGGCGTCAAGCGGTAATCCCGTTCTGATTACCGGTGAATCCGGTACGGGCAAGGAGCTCATGGCGCGCGGGATCCACCGGGCGGGCCCCGCGCCCGAGGGGCCCTTCGTGCCGGTCAATGTATCGGCCATTCCCGCCACGATGTTTGAAAGCCAGTTTTTCGGGCATGCCAAAGGCGCTTTCACCGGTGCGGAATCCAATCATGCTGGTTTTTTCGAGCAGGCGGACGGGGGCACGCTTTTTCTCGATGAGATAGGTGAGCTGCCGGTGGGGCTGCAGTCCAAGCTTTTGCGTGTTCTGGAGGATAAAATATTCACGCCGCTGGGGGCGAGCCGGCCGGTGCGTGTCGATGTGCGGCTGGTATCCGCCACTAACAAGGACCTTGACCGCGCCTGCCGTGAGGAAAAATTCCGTGTTGATCTTCTCTACCGACTCAAGTCCGCCTATATCTGCCTGCCGCCCGTCAGGGAGAGAAGAGGGGATATACCGCTTTTGGCGGAATATTTTTTGCGAAATGCCTGCCACAAACACAAGAAAAACCTTGAGGGTTTCTCAGCCGAAGCCATGAGCCTTCTTTGCCGTAAAGATTATCCCGGCAATATCCGCGAGCTGGCGCAGATCGTTGAAAATGCCGTCCTGCTCGCTGACGGGCCGATGGTGCTGCCCGCCCATCTGCCCGACGGCCAGGAGGCCCCTGTCGGGCAGCCACTGTCGTGCCGCACACTTTGCACACTCAAGGAAAACGACGCAGCCCATGTGCACTTTGTTCTCGATGGCGTGGGCGGCAACCGAGCCGAGGCGGCACGCATTTTGGGCATTACCCTGAGGCAGTTACAGCGAAAGCTGGCGGAGTACAAATGAAGCGACCGTTTGCGTTTATCTGTCTTACTTTTTTTCTTTTATCCTCCTGCGCTGGCGCCGGGCATTACAATCCGCCATCCGGGGCCGGCAGGATTGTTTTGATGATCTCCGGCAAAAGCGGCCCCTCTCTTTACGTCGAGCACGCCCGCCGGCTGTCCGCCTCCGGTTATACCGTGCTGCTTCACGACGGCAATGACTTTCCGCTTGATCGGCCTCATGCATGTCGCGCCATGATACAAGAAATTTTACGCGAGGCGCAACTGTCTCGGGGCGCGCCAAAGGGAAGGGCGGCAGTGATCGGATATTCCCTGGGCGGAGCGGTGGCGTTGGCGTGCGCATCCTCGATGGAAGAGGAAATCGCCGGCCTGGTCGTCTATTATCCCGCCACCGCTTTTTTCAAGGACCATGACGGCTGTGTGGAAAGAATGAACGTGCCGGTTCTGGTGCTCCAGGGAGAAGATGACCGTTTTTTCAATTGCTGCACGGTCGGCCCCATAAAGAGGATAAGCGATCTGGCCGCCGGCCTGGGCAAACAGATCCAGCTTGTCGTTTACCCGGATGCGGGACATGGGTTCAATCTGGGCTCGTTTAAAAATACAAAACTCGATGAGGATTCCCATGCAAGAACAATAAGGGCGCTTGAATCATACTTTTCCCGCTAGAGGCGAAGCGGTGAATGGAAAGAAAGGGTGTGTGACAGATATCATGTCACGACGTTTTTATCTCTACGCGGTTTCGGCCCGCATTTTTCCCCCGGTAAAGAGCCTCATCGGCTCGTGCGATGATTGTGTTAAAAGTCTCATCTTCATCAATCAATCCTGAAATACCAATTGTGGCGGTCACTCTAATAACGGTCTTCCCCACGTCTATTTCCATTTCGGCAAGTGCCTCCAGAAGCCTTGTACCTATCGCAGCCGCCTGATCGATTGTCGTCTCCGGCAGGAGGATGATGAATTCCTCGCCGCCGAGGCGACCTATGATATCCATGGTACGAAGTTTTTGCTTCAAAAGTTGGGCGGTGTTGCGCAGCACTGCATCACCCGCGCCGTGGCCATAGGTGTCATTTATCCTCTTGAAATGGTCAAGGTCGAGGATACATGCCGCAAGCGGTGTCCCCGAACGTCTGGCCCTGTGTATTTCGTGCATAAAAAGAGTTTCATATTCACGACGGTTGGCAAGCCCCGTCAGAGGATCCGTCGAGGCCATTTCCTTGAGCTTCAGCTCCAGCGCGCGGCGGTGTTCGATTTCCATCATGAGTTCGTGGTTGATTGTTTCCGTTTGTATAAAAAGCGAATATTGCCTGCGCTGCGAAATGCCCAGACGCATGGTCGTGGCGCCTCCTAAAACATAGGGAAGCATCAGGAGGAAAAACAGCCCTATGAGATCATTCGTGGTCGTTCCCAGGGCCAAGCGCGTCGCCATGGTAATGACAACTGCATAAATACCCACGACGGCGGCCAGAATGAACCTGATGGGAATAAATATCATCAGAAAAACAATCTGAATCATGATCATACCGATGACCCAGATGGTGATATCCGGTCGGAGAAGGAAAAACAGCATAAAGCCGGTGAAGCCGGCCACGGCAACCAGCGCGACGGCCCTGCTGATTTTGAAAAAGTCTGTATCCGGTTTAATATTGGCAATGACCAGCAAAAGTGAAAGGGCAATGATTACGCGGTAGGCCAGAAGATAGAAAAAAGACCCGGATATTCCCAGTGCGAGATAGTCGGGTATCGCAAACGAAAGAAGGATGATCGCCCAGGAAACAAGTGTAATCCGCAACTGCCGGGTGACAATTTTTTGTATATGCTTCTGATAAGCCTCTTCCGTGCGACGGTTTTGAAATTCGGTCAGATATTTTGAAACTTTGTACTCTTGTGCTGCAGATTGCATCATCTCGGACCTTCTGGCGTCTTGATTTGATGCGTAGCGCCCCTTTTAAATGTATTATTCAATGGATATATCGGCCGGCGGAGATAAATCCTTAAGCAAGAGGGAAGGCTTCTTTAAAAAAGAGGGTGACAGGAAGCCTTCGGCCGTCGGGACCTTTGTTAATCCCTCACAATGAGCACCGGCACATTTTTGTCATGATGGATCACGCCGTAAGAGACGCTGCCCAGAACGGTGGCCGAAAGGGCGCTTCGGCCGCGTGAGCCCATCACGATCATGTGCGCTCCGGCGCGCCTGGCTTCCCTGACAATTTCCGCCGCAGGATAGCCCATTTTGATTAAAGCCTTGAAAGGCACTTTGTTTTTTTTGCAAAGTTTTCTTACATCCTCCAGATAATTGTCGGCAACACCCTTCAAATAGCCTTCAACTGATTGGGTGATCTCTTTGTCGGACTGCGGCGGCACAGTTGCGCCTCCCATGAAAAGCCGCTTGTCGATGACACTTATGGCGATGATGGAAGCGCCTAATTGCCGGGCAAGGTCAGTGGCGAAAGCCGCGGCCTTGAGAGATGTTTTTGATCCGTCAACCGGTAGGAGAATTTTTTTAACCATATCCAGCCCTCCTTCATTTATGCGTTATGGACAGCAATAAGTTTTCGATCAGGTAAACATATGCGCCGGCTTGCCTGCAGATCTATCGTATGGTGCCGCAAAATGGCCAGCCGAATTCAGTTATGTCCTGTTTTCCACTATAGAGATATGGCTCCTGCGCGTCAATAAGATATTAGTGGCAGGCAGGCAGCTTATTGGAAAGCCCGTTTGCAGCTTTCGACCCTCGTGTCTTTGTATTATGATTTCAGCGGTCTTTGTATGAGGGCGGCAGAGCTGACACGTTATTTCGGGCCAGCGGTTATATTCCTGTGTGGCGGGCATAGTTTTCAGCGAAAAGTTATTGTGCTCCAGTCGGGATTTAAGAGCCGGAGGATTCATCGAGATTGCCGTCCCAGAGAAAATGTTTTGTTTCAGTAATGATCACCTTATTGAGAACAAGAAGTGAAATGAGATTGGGGACCGCCATCAGTCCGTTGGCGATGTCCGCAAAGGTCCAGACAATGGGAAGGCTAAGTACGGAACCGAGCATTACCGCACCCACCCACAGATACCGGTAGGGACGAATGGCTTTGGCTCCCAGAAGGTACTCTGCGGCTTTTTCACCATAGTAGGACCAGCCCAGAATGGTTGAAAAAACAAATGTCATAAGACCTATGGAAAGAACGGCCGGACCGACAAACGGCAGAGCAGAAAAAGCCGCCTTGGTGAGGGCGGCGCCTTTATAGCCGTGAATCCACTGGCCGGAATTCACCAGAACCAGGCCGGTCATCGCGCATATCACCACCGTGTCCCAGAAGGTTGCTGTTGAAGAAACCAGCGCCTGACGAATTGCGTTTCTGGTCTGTGCCGCCGCCGCGACAATCGGCGCGCTGCCCATGCCGGATTCATTGGAAAACAGTCCGCGCGCGACGCCGTAGCGAATTGCCTCTTTCATGCCCGCGCCCAGAAAACCTCCGATGACGGCGTGTCCGGAAAACGCGCTTTTCAAAATAAGCCTGATGGTTGCCGGTATCGTTTCATATTGCATGCCCAATAACACCAGACATCCCAGGACATAGAACACCGCCATGAAAGGCACCAGTTTTTCGCAGACTCTCGCTATGGATTTAATGCCGCCGAGGATGACAACGGCCGTGAGCGCGGTCAGCGTCAGCCCGGTAATCCAGGGTGAGATATTGAAGGTTTCCTCGACCAGCGACGCGATCGAATTGGCCTGCACCGTGTTACCGATCCCGAATGCCGCCACCGCGGTAAACGCCGCGAAAATCAATCCCAGCCAGCGGGCATTCATGCCCCGTTCCAGAACATACATCGGGCCGCCGGCCATCAGACCTTCTTTGTTGGTTATACGGTATTTCAGCGACAAAACCGCTTCTCCGTATTTTGTCGCAATGCCGAAAAAACCGGTCAGCCACATCCACAGCACAGCGCCGGGACCTCCGGCGGCCACCGCCGTGGCCACTCCGACGATATTGCCGGTGCCGATCGTGGCTGCCAGGGCCGTGGCCAGAGCGCCGAACTGGCTGATGTCACCTTTCCCCTCGCGTTTGCGTGAAAAAGAAATTCTTATGGCTTTGAAAATATATCGTTGAATGAATTTGAGGCGGATCGTCAGAAAGATGTGGGTTCCGACCAGAAGTACAATCAGAGGCCACCCCCAGAGCACATCGCTTATTTGCTGAAGAAAAGATTCAATGGCCTGCATGAAACCTCCGATAATTTATGAGCCTTAAATAGAGCTTGATGTTGAGTCCCGGCAGTCTATAAAGGACTGCCTCCATGGTGTCAATATAAAGTTCAACATTAATGATGTGTCTTCCGGTCTTTGATGCTCGCCTGTGTGGTTTGCCATTCTGGTTCGACTGGCTCACCATGAACGGCAATAAATACGCGAAGCGCAGCCGCTAATGTCCTCCGCCTGCGGGAGTGGCCTGCTTTAGCGGGCCGGGGGTGGTCGATGGTGGCCAGTGGATGGCCAATGGTGTATAGCGATCCACTACACGGGATGGAGATTTGCTTTGTGCTGACTTGCTGATCCAGAGATTATGTTGAAGTCAGCCGGAAGTTCAGGAGGCTGTTTTCCGTGAGATCATTTCGGCCAGCGGACCGTCCTCGCGCCATACATGGCAGGTATTGGCCAGCAACCTCAATGCCGCTTGAGCCCCTTCGGGAGAAAAACCTTGAGGGTCCCGCGAGCGGTATGCCGCAAACCCCTGGAAGGCGGCGGGGGCCATGGCCTGCAGAAGCTCGACCAGATGCGCACAGCCTTTTTTCCCGCCGGCGATATTTTTAACTTTCCTGGTGAAACCTCCGGTGATGGTAAGGCCCTTGATCCGGGCCAGGCAGTCAATGGTCTCCCGGCAGGCATCGCGTGGCGTGGCGATAAGCTCGACATTTATGTCCTCGATCAGAAGAGTTGTGCTATCGACCAGCAGAGTAACAGCCATATGGTGAATGGTGCCTTCGGGAAAGGTTTCAGCGGTAACCGTGTAGGAGGGCTGGAATGTCTCATAGGTCAGAGTGGCATCTACGATCAGCTTTCGGTCGGCGCAAGCGGAGG
>CAYWRV010000070.1:0-10072 GCA_964460865.1 uncultured Smithella sp.
AGGTGGGGGATTTTCAAGTGGCCATAAGTGGGGGATTTTGGGTGGCCACCCGGGTTAATGTCATGGCGAAAACATATGATTTTCCTTTTGACCCTGATTATGAAAGTGTTGGAACGGCTACATCGCATCTTACAGGGAAACAAATTAATCGCTTTTGTCACATTCACCAGAGCATAGACGATCTTTTGAACAAACAAAAAATGACCAGGCTCTATGCTCAGGAGGTGGGCGGGTGTATCCAACGATGCATGGGCATTGATGCGCTGAACTCTCTTTCCATTGCCACTTACGACGCTGATCAGAAGCATGGCACAAGCTATAATAATAATTTTATCGAGTTTATGAAGCGAGTTCAGGATGAAGACCTGTCTCTTGTCTGTGCCCAGACGGATGCAAAAGGAAATCGGATCTGGCGTCCAGGCCAGCAGAAAGACCCCGATCTATACTTACGCGTTATCGAAAAACGAGCTGACGGGATTATTGTGAGAGGGGCCAAAGCCCACAATTCAGCGTCGGTTTATGTCGACGAGATCGTCGTTCTGCCTACACGTAATATGCTTGCTGACGAGTCCGATTGGGCAGTAGCATTTTCTATCCCCGCTGACTGGGATGGTGTAATATTGGTCAATGCTCCTTTTTATCCTCCACAACGAAAAAAACTGAAAGCTCCTCATGCAGATATAGGATTTTCGCATTCGCTGACGATTTTTGACGATGTGTTT
This sequence comes from uncultured Smithella sp., assembly GCA_964460865.1. Classification (GTDB taxonomy): domain Bacteria; phylum Desulfobacterota; class Syntrophia; order Syntrophales; family Smithellaceae; genus UBA8904. Next base: position 723 of record CAYWRV010000070.1, read on the forward strand.
GTTCCGTGGGAGAGAGTTTTCCTGTGTGGGGAAACTGAACAGGCAGGAAAAGCAGCTCTCTATTTTGCTCTTTTTCATCGACATAGCTACACAGGCTGTAAAGCTGCTCTATCTGAGGTAATTACGGGATGCACAGCCTTGGCTGCTGAGTATAACGGTATTGATAAGGCGAGTCACGTGCGGCATACACTTGCTGAGATGATCCAGGTTGTCGATTTAATTTATGCCGCGGGCATCGCATCGGCAATCAATGCTACGCGATCTGATTCCGGAACGTACGTTCCGGATACAAATTATGTTAATGCTGGCCGGATGCTGGCAGGTGAAGCGATATATAGAGAATATGAAAACCTTGCGGCCATAGCCGGTGGTCTAGCTTGTACGCTACCGAGTGAAACGGATTTTGCTGATGATAATGTCGGTCCATTCCTGGACAAGTATATCATGCGTAATCCAAACATTTCCGCCGAAGAGCAGCATCGAGCCTTTCGCCTGTTCCAAGATATGATGGTTTCAACGTGGGGTGGACATAAACTAGTTGACGCACTTCACGGTGGTGGCTCACCCATAATCGAAAAAGTAGCCATCTATCGTGACCATAACATAGAACATTCGAAAAATCTTGCGAAGAAGCTTGCAGGAATATCTGTCAACACATCAACGAAAGGAATATTTAGAGAAAAACGTTCATGGTATTGTCCATACTGTATTCCAAGCTAATAATAGTAACGCAATATTGCAATGGCACATAGAATTGCCTCAAATAAAATGTTACCGAACGACCTGTTTCTGAAACAATGTCCCAGATCATGTATTCATCCCAGATTACGCAATAGAAAAATAATTTACAAAAAAACAGTCATTGCGGGGGGCAAAGTGACGAAGTAATCTCATATAATCAATGACTTAGGTTGCTGCTCTTCGCTCGTAATGATGATCTTTCCGGGATTTAATGCTCTATTGCGTAATCTGGATTCATTATACTCACTCCGTGCCGGCTTGACAAACACGCAAATCAAAGTTAAGTTACCCTAAATGCTTGAAGTGAAAGATAAAAAACGGGGGGCGCTGATGAATACTCAAGCCATAAACTGTAATAATCAGGAATCGCCAAAGTGGCAAAGGCAGCTTAGCGAGTATCTCGTTGATACGGCGCAGCGCTCGGTTATTTTCACCGACATTCTGCGCAAAAGAGGCAACGACTACATCAAGCATATCCGCAGCGGCCAGCCTCCGGTGCTGACCTTCAACTACGAAATGATCTTAAACGGCAAGGATTTCGACCGGCCTGTGAATTACGCTCTGGTTAGAATTTCCGACCGCCGCTACCATGATATCGCACACGCCGGGGCGGAAACCCGCCACAAAAGCAAGGAGCACCCCGCGAGACCCAAGCGCCCTATAATCATCATTGACCCGCGCGCCGGACACGGCCCCGGCATCGGCGGCTCCAAGAGAGACTCGGAAGTGGGCATGGCGCTGGAACACGGTCACCCGGTCTATTTCATGATTTTCTATACGGAGCCGCTTCCCCGTCAGAATATGGCGGATGTCGTTCTGGCCATGGAAAAATTCATCGAGAAGGTTGGCGAGCTGCATCCCAATGCGGATGCGCCCGCGATTATGGGCAACTGCCAGGCGGGCTGGGCGGCAGCTCTGGCGAGTGCTGACCGTCCCAACATTGCCGGGCCGCTGGTATTGAACGGCGCACCTCTTTCCTACTGGAGCGGTGTCGCCGGCGTCAACCCGATGCGTTACAAAGGCGGGCTGGTGGGCGGAGTCTGGGTAAACTCTTTTTTGAGCGATCTGGGCAATGGGATTTTTGACGGCGCCAATCTCGTGTATAATTTTGAAACGCTCAACCCCGCCAACACATTGTGGACAAAACAATACAATGTGTTTTCACAGGTGGACACGGAAGAGCAGCGCTATCTGGCTTTTGAACGCTGGTGGGGCGGTTTTTTCATGCTGACCACCGAAGAAATTCACTACATCGTCCGCAATCTTTTCGTCGGCAACAAACTGGAAAAGGGACTTCTTGAATTACACGAAGGCCAGAAAATAAGCCTAAAGAACATTAAAAGCCCGATTATCGTATTTGCTTCGATGGGAGACAATATCACTCCCGCCCAGCAGGCACTCAACTGGATCCCCCGTGTGTACCGCTCGGTGGAGGACATCAAAAGGAACGGACAGGTGATCGTCTACATTGTCCACGAAGAGATCGGTCATCTGGGCATCTTCGTCGCCGGCTCCATCGCCAGAAGGGAGCACAAGCAGATCATCGCCAACTTCGACATGATCGAATTCCTGCAACCCGGCCTTTATGAGATGGTGATCAAAGGCGATGTGAAAAGCGGCGACTTTACTGCCGAGTTCGTGCCCCGGACTTTTGAAGATATTGCAGCCTATGATGATGGAACGGAAGACGAAATTGATTTCAGCGTGGTAAACAAGGTTTCCGAAACCAACGACAACATCTACCAGCTTTTCGCCCGCCCCTGGGTGAAGCTCTGGACGACGGAACTCTCGGCGGAAATACTGCGCTACCTGCACCCGCTGCGGCTCCAGCGCTACGCGTTTGCCGACATCAATCCCCTGATGAGGCCGGTGAAAAACATCGCTTCCATTGTGCGCCAGAACCGCCAGCCGGCCGCTCCGGACAACCCGTTTGCCGCCATGGAAAAAGACGCCGCCGCCTATATAGACGGAGTGCTCGATATTTACCGCGACTGGCGCGACCTCAGTCATGAGGCCCTGTTCCAGATGCTCTACAAAAGCGGACTGCTCAGGCTCTTCTTCCCGCCGGAATTGCCCGAGGAGTCTAAAGACACCTCCGAAGAAGACAGAGCCGACTATGACAGAAGGCTGCAGCTTTTGGAAGAGGGGGGTCATGCCGCCGGTCTGATCCGCATTTATATGGCCATCGCCAGAGCCACGGGGGACATAAAGCAAAAGCACTTTGAGATAGCCAATGAAATCTCGCGCACACATAAAATACTGCGGAAACTGCGCCGCGCCGAATTCAAAAAAATCATGCACGACCAGACCTGCATCTTGCAGGCGGATGAAGACAGGGCAATTGGCGCCTTATCCGCCCTGATCAAAGACCATGACGACCGCCTCGAGGCGCTCAGCATCGCCCGCCGACTGGCACTGGCAGACGGCATGTACAGTGAAGAGGAAAAAGTCGTCCTCGAAAAAATCAAGGCAGGCCTGGGGCTACAGCAATAAAATCCTCTCCGCCATGCGCGTGCCGCAGAGGCACGAATCCGTCCCTCAATCACCCGGTTTCTGCCACCTCACAACATGTTTATAATGTATACAGATAGTTCGATGCTGTATATATTTGATACATTTTCTCTGATTAGCGGGCAGGCGCTGCCCGACGGCGCAACATACTTGTGAACAGGGCTCTTCAAATATCTAAAATACCGGCACAATCTCCCCCTGAAGGAAATCTGAAAACCGAAGGCGCAAACTTCATCAGATGGTATGGTATTTGCTGAACAATCACTTTGAGTCAACGCCCGTAAATGATCGGCCGGACAAATAAACAGCCGGTCGGCGCGGTGGACGGAAATGAAAACATCAGTCGAGCGGTCTTTTTGGCGCTCCAGGGGTTCTTGCCCGAATCAAGGACGAAATGGAGCCGGGCCGTGTTCAACAAATCGCTATTTTATCTAAAAGGAGAGAGCTTATGTCACAGGTCGTCACTTTTTCCAGGGAAGGCAAAACAGGAATCATCACCGTCAACAACCCCCCGGTAAACGCGTTATCGCAGGCGGTGCGCGCCGGAATCAAAGCCGGTATCGCTGAGGGCATTGCCGATGACGGGGTCGACGCCATGGTCATCATGTGCGAGGGACGCACGTTTATTGCGGGCGCGGACATCCGCGAATTTGGGAAACCTCCGATGGAGCCGCACCTGCCGGATGTCTGTAAGTTCATCGAAGATTCACCCAAGCCGGTGATTGCGGCAATCCACGGCACGGCCCTGGGGGGCGGGCTGGAAATTCCCCTTTCCTGCCATTTCCGTATCGCACTGGCCACAGCCAGAGTGGGTCTGCCGGAAGTGAAGCTCGGGTTATTGCCGGGCGCGGGCGGCACTCAGAGGCTCCCCCGCGTGGCCGGAGTGCAGGCTGCGCTGGAGATGATCACCTCCGGAACACCGGTAGCGGCGCCCAAAGCAAAAACCATGGGGATCCTCGATGAGATCGTCGAAGGAGATCTGAAACAGGCGGCGCTGGCCTACGCAAGAAAGGTCGTCGATGAGAAGCTGCCTTTGCGCAAGGTTTCCACATTGAGCGCAAAACTTGATTCCCCTACCGTATTTGAAGATTTCGCCAAAGCCAACGCCCGGAAATTCCGCGGCTTTATCGCCCCGTACAAATGCATCGAGGCGGTTAAAAATGCCACCGAGCTACCCTTTGACGAGGGAATGAAAAGAGAAAGAGAAATCTTCCTTGAGCTGCAGGCCTCCGACCAGTCTAAAGCACAGCGCCATGTCTTTTTTGCCGAAAGGGAAGTCGTCCGGATTCCTGGTCTGCCCGCCGATCAGCCGACTCGTGAAATTAAAACAGTGGGTGTTTTAGGTGCGGGAACCATGGGCGGTGGGATTGCCATGTGCTTTGCCAATGTCGGGATTCCTGTAAAGCTTCTGGATATGAAGCAGGAGTTTCTCGATAAGGGCATCGGCATCATCAAAAAGAATTACGCCAACACCGTGTCCAAAGGAAGGCTCAAGCAGGAGGCCATGGACAAACGGATGTCGCTAATCAAGCCGACTCTTTCCTACGATGATCTCCAGGACGCGGATCTCGTTATCGAGGCGGTTTTCGAAGACATGGCCATCAAGAAGGAAGTTTTCACCAAACTAGATTCCGTCTGTAAGCGGGGTGCAATTCTTGCCTCCAATACTTCTTACCTCAACATTGACGAAATCGCCTCCGTGACCGGCCGTCCCGGGGACGTGATGGGGATGCATTTTTTCAGTCCGGCCAACGTGATGAGACTTCTGGAAAATGTCCGCGGGGCAAAAACCTCCCCCGAAGTTTATGCCACGGCAATGAAAATCGGCAAAACGATCGGCAAGGTCCCGGTTCTGGTCGGGGTGTGCGACGGTTTTGTCGGGAACCGCATGCTTGCCAAACGCACACGTGAATGCGGATTCATGCTCGAAGAAGGGGCGCTTCCCTGGCAGATCGACAAAGTCATCTATGATTTCGGTTTCCCGATGGGCCCCTACGCCATGGGCGACATGGCCGGCCTTGATATCGGCTGGCGGAACCGCAAGGCCAAATTCGCTTCCCTGACCGAGCGGGAAAAGAAAAATAGTATTCTGGATAAAATCTGTGAAATGGGTCGCTTCGGACAGAAAACAGGCCGGGGCTTCTACAAATATGATGAAAAACGCAACGCCACGCCCGACCCGTTGATTGAAGAGCTCATCATCAATCATTCCAAAGAGGTCGGCATCAAACGACGCGAAATTTCCGACGAGGAAATCGTAGAGCGGGCGATTTACTCGATGATCAACGAGGGCGCAAAAATTCTCGACGAAGGAATCGCTGCCAGGCCTTTGGATATTGACGTGGTCTGGCTCTACGGCTACGGCTTCCCGGTTTATCTGGGAGGGCCGATGTTCTATGCCGACACGGTCGGGCTTAAAAAAGTTTACGAGGCCATCCTGAAATACAGGGATCTGGTTGGAGCCGAGTACTGGACGCCTGCGCCTCTTTTGGAAAAACTGGCCAAAGAAGGAAAGGGATTTTATTCAAAGTAACAAGCAAGCCTCGAACGAGGCCGGAGGGTGCAACAATGAAGTATTCAGAAGTATTCGAGCAATCCATTAATCGACCGGATGAGTTTTGGGCCGAAGCGGCCGCGGAGATTAAATGGACGAAAAAATGGGACAAAGTCCTCGATGACTCCAACAAACCTTTCTACCGCTGGTTTTCCGGCGGCGAGCTCAACACCTGCTATAACGCTCTTGACTACCACGTTGAAAACGGCCGGAAGGATCAGGCCGCCATCATTTATGACAGTCCGGTCACCAACACGGTCAAAAAAATAACTTACGGGGAGCTTCTGGAAAAAGTTTCTTCCTTTGCCGGAGCTCTTTCCGGCATCGGCGTCAAAAAAGGGGATACGGTCATCATCTACATGCCGATGATTCCCGATGCGCTCACCGCAGTGCTTGCCTGCGCGCGTATCGGTGCCGTGCACTCGGTCGTCTTCGGCGGCTTTGCCCCCAACGAACTGGCCATCCGGATCGATGATGCAAAACCCAAAGTGATCGTTTCCGCTTCCTGCGGCATCGAGGGGAAGAAGGTCATCCCCTACAAACCGCTTCTGGACGAGGCGATCCGCATCGCGGCACACAAGCCGGAAAAATGCATTATATTCCAGAGGCCCCAGGCGCAGGGCGCATTGGTTCAGGGGCGAGACATCGACTGGAACGATTTTGTCCAAAATGCAAAACCCGCGTCTTGCGTTTCCGTGGCCGCCACAGACCCGCTCTACATTCTCTACACCTCGGGAACCACGGGAAAGCCCAAAGGCGTCATGCGCGACAACGGTGGACATGCCGTAGCCCTGAAATGGTCGATGAGGTATATCTATGATGTCAAGCCGGGTGAAGTATTCTGGGCGGCCTCCGATGTAGGCTGGGTGGTTGGGCACTCCTACATCATCTACGCTCCGCTTCTTTACGGCTGCACTACCATCGTCTATGAGGGCAAACCGGTAGGGACGCCGGATCCGGGCGCTTTCTGGCGCTTGATTTCCGAGCACAAAGTTTCGGTTTTGTTCACCGCACCGACCGCTTTTCGCGCCATCAAAAAAGAAGACCCCAACGGGGACTACCTGAAAAAATACGACATCTCATGCATGCGTTACCTGTTTCTGGCGGGCGAACGCCTCGACCCGGACACCTACCATTGGGCAAACGATTTGCTGAAAATTCCCGTGGTTGACCACTGGTGGCAGACGGAAACCGGCTGGCCCATCGCGGCCAACTGCATGGGCATCGAGCCTTTTCCAATCAAAGCCGGCTCTCCCACCAAGCCTGTGCCTGGCTATGACGTCCAGATTCTGGATGCGGACGGGAACCGCCTGCCCGACGGCCAGGAAGGTTCCGTGGTAATCAGGCTTCCTCTCCCGCCCGGCTGCCTGCCCACACTGTGGCAGGATGACAAGCGTTATCTGGAATACGTCACGGAAAGGCCCGGCTATTATGTCACAGGTGACGGGGGCCGCTTCGATGAGGACGGCTACCTCTATATCATGGGGCGCATCGACGATGTCATCAACGTGGCAGGGCATCGTCTTTCCACCGGCTCGATGGAAGAGATTGTCGCCAAACACAAGGACGTTGCCGAATGCGCGGTCCTGGCCGCGGACGATCAGCTCAAAGGGCAGGTTCCCGTAGGGTTCGTCGTTTTGAAAGCGGGCGTGGAGCGCGATTCGGGAGAGATTGTCACCGAGCTGGTGCAGATGGTGCGAAACGAGCTTGGTGCGGTTGCCTGCTTCAAGGAAGCGGCCGTGGTGAAGGCCCTGCCCAAGACCAGGTCGGGAAAAATCCTGCGTGCAACGATGCGTAAGATCGTTGATGGCAAGGAATATGTCGTGCCCTCAACCATTGATGACCCGGCGGTACTGGCGGCGATTGAAGAATCCGCCAGGGGAATCGGGTATGGGAAAAAAGGATGAAGGGCAAAGGATAAATGATAAAGGCGAAAGGCTAAAGGCAAAAGGATAAAGGATATGGAATTCAAATATGATGTAAGGGATTTGAAGTTTATCTTGAAGGAATGGCTTGCGACCGAAGAAGTGCTGGCCTGCGATCGATACAAAGAAAACTTTTCGATGGACGATATCGATATGCTGCTCAATGAATGCTATAAGGTGGCAAAAGAAGTCGTCAACCCTATCAATGCGCCGGGTGATAAAATCGGTGTAAAGTTTGAAAATGGCGAAGTCACAGCCGTCCCCGGATTCAAAGAAGCCTATCAATTTTTGCAGCAAAACGGCTGGGGTTCCTCCAGTGAATGCATCAAGGTTGAATCAGGCATGCCTCTTATCCTTTACAAGGCATGTGCGGAGATGAACACGGCCGCCTGTCCGGCTCTGACCTCATGCGTCAAGCTCACCTCCGGCGCGGCCAATCTGATTTTACGTTTCGGGACTGAGCAGGATCAGGAAATGTTCATCCCCAAAATGCTTGACGGATCCTGGCAGGGCACCATGTGTCTGACGGAACCGAACTTCGGCTCCGATACGGGCGACATCATCACCCGCGCCTATCCGACAGACGATCCGCGCATCTGGAAAATCAAAGGTACAAAAATGTTCATCACCGCAGGCGATCAGGGAACCTGTGAAAACACCATCCACCTGCTTCTGGCCCGGCCCGAAGGCGGCGCGGCCGGCTCGCCCGGCATCGGGCTCTACATTGTTCCCAAATACTGGGTCAATGAAGATGGTTCCCAGGGCGAATCCAACGATGTCACCACCGTGGGAGTGGAGCACAAAATGGGGCTGCATGCCCAGGCGACGGCTCTTCTGAACTTCGGCGATGATGATAACTGCCGGGGCATCATGCTGGGGTCGCCCCCGGACGAGAAGGGGTTCTCCAAGGGGCTGGCCATGATGTTTCACATGATGAACGAATCGCGCATCGGCACGGGGCACAATGCCAACACACAGGGAGCGGCCGCCTGTTACTTCGCCTCGCAGTTCGCCACCGAGCGCATACAGGGCAGGCCTTTCGGCATTAAAAATGCCGACCGGGTTCCCATCATCAAACATGAAGACATCCGCCGGATGCTTTTGGACATGAAAGCTCATGTGGAAGGAATTCGCGCCATGATCTTCAGGGGGTTTTACTTCCTGGATATCGAAAGCAACTCCCCCGACAGGGAGAAGGCGAAGAAATGTTCCCGGTTTGCCGAGATTCTCACTCCGCTGGTCAAGTGCTACGGCTCGGAGGCCAGTCTCAATGTCATCGCGCAGGCGATCCAGGTATTGGGCGGAGTGGGATACACGATGGAATACCCGGTTGAGCAGTACCTGAGGGATTCGAAAATTCTCACCATCTGGGAAGGAACATCGTTTATCCACGCCAATGACCTGATCGGCAGAAAAATGCGCATGAAAGAAGGGGCGCCATTTGCCGCCTGGATGCAGGACATCGCGGACTTTGTAGAAGCCAATAAAAACCATGCCGCCTTCGCCAAAGAGATGCAAAACCTTGCCCGTGCTTATGAGGCGGCCGTGAAGGTAAAAGACATCTACGGCAAATGGTACGCAAACATGGCGGAGAAACGAGAGCTCATCCCGCTTTACGC
>CAYWRV010000071.1:0-9919 GCA_964460865.1 uncultured Smithella sp.
CGGAATCTGGATCTGCTTTTTAATGGACGGCAGGGCCAGAAGAGCTTCTTCGTCAGGGATAGCCACCCTCACTATTTCGCAGCCCGCCTGTTGCAGTGCGCGAATCTGGGCAACGGTCGCGCCGATATCACGTGTATCAGTATTGGTCATGGACTGCACCACGATGGGCGCATCGCCGCCTATTTTTACCGACCCGACTTGAATTTGCTTTGTTTTTCTCCTGATACTTGAATCAACATCCATAGAAATAAGACTTTCCTGCATATCACGGCGATTTTATAACATGTGCGCGCTTTGCGGGCAATGGCTATTTTACGCCCCGAAGCAGAGTGAGCCGCACAATTAAATATAAGCTGGAGCCGGTACTTAGGATTGCCGCTTAAAGTATTTTACAATTCAATTGTGAAGGGTTTTTGTTCGTTGTTTCCCCAGCCAGCAATATAGGCACAGCTGATGAGCGGGCAGGCCGATTGCCGCTATCATATCTTCGATGGTCATGTATTTCAAAGATGACACATTCAAATCCTGCCGGATCCATTCGATCATCTGTGCGTGCCTGGCGGATGAGGGATCGAGATATTCGGACACGTCCTCTATGTCTTTCCCTTCCAGCGCCCTGATCGCCCGGCGGCAAGCCAGTTCGGAAATTGACCTGGTGGAGGAGCCGTAAATACAGGGGAACATCAGCGGAGGACAGGCGGGGCGGATATGGATTTCCTTTGCGCCCTGGTCCCATAATTTTTTCACTGTGAGGTTTCTCAACTGCGTCCCCCTTACAATTGAATCATCACAGACGATCATGCGGCTGCCTCTGATGACGTCTCTGACAGAGGCGAGTTTCATCTCCGCCACCAGATGGCGTATCTCCTGCGTGGGCGGGGTATAGCTACGACCGTAGCCGGGCGTGTATTTAACCAATGGCCTGCGGTAGGGAATCCCTGATTCCATCGCGTAGCCGATGGCGTGCCCGATACCGGAATCGGGAACGCCTGTGACAAAGTCCGCCTCGACATTATCGCGCCTGGCCAGATAGCGACCGCAGCGTTCCCTGGTGTCTTCGACACCGATGCCTTCATAAATTGATGAGGGCGATCCGGTGTAGATCCACAAGAAAGCGCATATTTTCAGATCCGGCCCTGCCGGTTTGAGCTGCTTCACCCCTTCAGGCGAAAGAAGGACTATTTCACCGGGGCCAAGAAACTTGAACAGTTCATAGCCGAGGTTTTCAAATGAGCTTGCCTCTGTGGCCACAACGTATGATTTAACACCCGGCTCTCTGCTTTTGCCCAGCACCAGCGGGAAACGGCCGGCCTTGTCGCGCGCCGCGTAAATGCCCTCCCGGGTGAGCACTAAAGCGCAGATGGAGCCCTCAATAATGCCACGCATCGAGGCGATCCCTTCCACAATATTGTCGCCGCGATTGATGAGTGCGGCGACAAGCTCGGCGTTATTGACGCCGCCGCCGGCCATCTCAGAAAAGGAGACACCCTCATTGAGCAGTTCCTCGACCAGTTTTTTTTTGTTGGTAATCAGCCCTGTGGCCACAACGGCAAACACGCCGAACTTGGAACGGAAAATAAGGGGCTGAGGCGCTTCATCGTCAATAACCCCGATGCCTGAATGGCCTTCCATTTTCCTGTAATCGTCCACAAAACGTGATTTAAACTGAGCCTGTGATATCTCGTGGATTGTGTTGTAGAACCCTTTCTGTCCCAGTACCGCCATGCCGGCATGTTCCGTGCCCAGATGTGAATGATAATCTGTTCCGTAAAAAAGGGTTCGTACACAAGAATCTTCAGTGACTACCCCAAAAAGGCCTCCCATCTTCCGTCCTTCCAAATTTGTAATGCAACCGGTTGATTCCGGTATGATAGTCTTTCTGAAAGCCAGGCTAATCTGTTGCCCGGTTTTGATTAGCGAATTTTTCCATCAGTCTTGCGTGGACATTTTCCGGTACCAGGCCCTTCACGGTACCGCCAAAGCGCGCCACTTCCTTAATTAAGTTGGAGCTGGTATAAAACCACTTGAATCCGCTCATCAGAAATACCGTCTCGATATCTCTGGTCTGGCGCCTGTTCATAAGCGCCATCTGAAATTCATATTCAAAGTCAGATACGGCGCGCATGCCCCGCAGCATGACATTGATGTTGTTTTTTTGCAGATAATCAACAAGAAGACCGGCATGAGCATCGACGCGAACCCCTTCCGTGCCGGCAAATATTTCCCGAATCAACTGACATCTTTCCTCCATGGGAAAGAGAAAAGCTTTTTGCGGGTTGCAAGCCACAAGAACAATAATCTCGTCAAAAATGCGCAAGCCTCTTTTGATGATATCCACGTGCCCGTTGGTGATCGGGTCGAAAGAGCCGGGATAAATTGCAATTTTGTTTTCAAACCTGTCCTGAGTCATGCATTATCCATCCTTAAAAAACTTAAAAAATGATCACTGTATTTCCTCTGATTCGCAAGCTCCCATCCTTCAGGGGGGGGCAATGGCTCGCGGACCGAGTGCTGCAACACGACAATTCCGTCATCTCGGCAAACGGAAGAATTTTTCAATGACTTGATCGTTTCTGCGACAAACCCCTGATTGTAAGGGGGATCAGCAAAGACAAAAGTAAATTTCTGACCCAGCTCATACAGATCGTCAAGCGCTGCCTGGACATCCGCTTCCATAATCAGGCTTCTGTCCATGTATCCGCATATACCGGCATTTTTTCTTATAATTCCGGCCAGCTCCTTGTTTTTCTCAACAAATACCGCCCGTTTGGCTCCACGGCTCAAGGCCTCCAAACCGACTGAGCCGGAACCGGCATATAAATCCAAAATCTCCTCCGGTGCAGGCTTGCCGATCAGATTAAAAAGGGCCGATCTCAAAAAATCGGTTGTCGGCCTCTGGGGTGACCTGGAAGGAAAACTCAACACCCTGCCTCTGCACTCACCACCGGTTATTCTCATAGCCAGCCACCGGAACTCGCCTTTGTCATCTCGTGGGAGGTTATTCAGGCCGGGTTTGCCCCGGTGTCAGACGTTTTGCTCTTTCTGATAGTCTTTATTACCCACCACAGAGGCCCGGAAAGCGCATAAGTGACAAAAAATACGAATATCGATATTTCCGGTTTGTAAACAAAGATGAGTATGACTCCGACAACTGCCAAAAAGGCCCGAAACGGCATTCGGGAAAACAGCTTCATGTCTTTGCCACTGTAATATTTGACACTGCTGACCATCAGAAGCGACAGGGCCGTTACCATGATAACAATACCGGGATTATGAAAAGTACCCTCAACGCCGAGATCGTGGAAAAAAATAACCGTGGCGGCGATCACCGAGGCGGCCGCGGGAATGGGAAGCCCATTGAATACCTTACTGTCGATAATTCCGATCTGGATGTTGTAGCGCGCCAGCCTCAAAGCCCCGCAGGCGACGAAAAGGAAGCCTGCCATCCAGCCAAGCTTTCCATAAAACGACATTGCCCAGACATACGCTAAAAGAGAGGGGGCGACGCCGAAAGCGACGAGATCCGATAAAGAGTCGTACTCAGCTCCGAATTTACTGGTGCTGTTTGTGATGCGGGCTACCCTGCCGTCCAGGCCATCAAAAACCAGTGAGGCGAAAATGGCCACCGCCGCCCAGAAAAATTTCTCCTGAATGGAGGCCACAATTGAATAAAAGCCCATAAACAGGCTTGCCGTGGTAAGAAGGTTTGGAAGAACATAAATGCCTTTTTTGAATTTTATTTTTTTAAGGCGGGATTCTTGGTTGTTCCGTGATTCGTCGTTCATGAGAGGTATCCTAGAGGGGTTTTCCCCGCCCGGACTTTATCGTCCAATTTGACTACAATCCTGGAATCGGCGGGAAGAAAAACCTCAACACGCGAGCCGAACCGAATCAGACCGATTCTTTCTCCTTTGGCGACAGTAGCCCCACCGGTCGTCCAGCATACAATTCTTCTGGCGATCAGGCCGGCAATCTGCACAACCCAGACGGTCCGGCCGTCAGGAGTACGGATCATAATCTCGTTTCGTTCATTTTCCGCTGATGCCTTATCGAGATTGGCGGAAAGAAATTTCCCCTTGTGGTAAACTATTTTCTCGATAGTGCCGCCATACGCCGCCCGGTTTACATGCACATTGAAAACATTCATAAAAATACTTATTTTCCTGAAACGGCCGTTTATTGTGCCTTCTGCGTCAACATCCTCAATTTTAATGACTTTCCCGTCTGCAGGTGAGATCACCAGATTTTCTTCATCCTTAAATTCCCGCTGCGGGTTACGGAAAAAACAAGTAATGAAAACGGTAATTGCGGTCAGAAAAATAGCAAGCCAGGTAATGCCGGAAAAAAAGGCGGCAATGGTAAGTGCGAGTGAAACTATGACGAAGGGGAGCCCTTCATAAGCGATAATACCACTGTTTTTCATACGGTATTCACTTTCCTTAAATGAGTGAGTCAAATATATTAATTGCCGGTTATTGTCAATCAATCTTTAAGCATCAAATTCGGGATGCGCTTCTTGACATCGCTGCGGTAGTGCTTATATAAGACTCTAAAAAGGAGGACTCCTCAATGTCCAAAAAAGTAAAAATTTACACGCTTACAACCTGCAGCCACTGTAAAGCCGCCAAAAAATTCTTAACTGAAAATAACATAGAATTTGATGCAACTGATGTGGATATCTTAAGAGACGAAGCCAGAAAAGCAGCGCTTGATGAAGTCATGCAGTACAATCCCGAGCGTTCTTTTCCGACAATTGTCATCGGTGAAAAAATCATCATCGGTTTCCGGGAAAACGATATCAGGGAGGCACTGGGAATTTAATGACAGCCGCTGAACTATATGAAATGCTGAAGAAGGCCCAGGAGCCTAAAGGCTTTTTCTTTAACAAAGACAGGGAATGGACCCTCTCTATACTTTCTGATCTGCTGATCAACAAAGAGCGTTACGGTTATACATCCTGTCCCTGCCGGCTCGCCTCTGGAGACCGCCAAAAAGACCGCGACATCATCTGTCCTTGTGTTTACCGTGCCGATGACGTCAGAGAGTACGGAAGTTGCTACTGCAATCTATATGTTTCCAGTGAATGGAATGAGGGGAAAATTCCTCATGTTTATGTCCCGGAAAGGCGGCCCAAGGAAAAGATTACTTTTTAACGCCTTATATGATCCCTGGCCTGTCCGATAAGGTCGCGACCGGCTCTCTTTTTACAGGAAAACATTGACAAATAATTTAAGTTTCAATAAGTTACGGCCGATTTGTTAACCGAAAGGATAACCTGGATGATAAACACCTACATATGCCAAAAAAAAGGTAGTCTGATACAGGAAATTTGCACCGATGTCACCTGCGAGTGGCGTGTTAAAAGTGAAACTTTTCTGAATTGCACCTGGGTCGCCTGCAATTACGGTCCGTTTACACTGGAAGAGGTCGGAGAAATGATGGGGGTGACACGGGAGAGAATCCGTCAGATCGAGGCCAAAGCGCTCAAAAAGCTCCAGCACAAAAAGAGGAGAGACCAGCTCAAGGACTTTGCCGCTCCAGACAACGAGTGGGACAGCTTCTGAACCGGCAGCCTGGCAACGTCCGTTTGACTTATATTTAAACAGATCGTCTGCTTGACGGATGATCTATTTTTGTTTTTTCTTTCTAACTTTTTCCAGAAACAGAACTTCATTCATGTGAATTTTCCGCTCATCCCGCGCAAAGAGCATGCCTCCGATGGACATCTCCAGGTCAAGAGCGGCAATTTTGTCCATTCTGGGCACAACCGAGCAGATCTTTCTTAGTTCCTCGAGTGCCTTAACTGACCTGGACGACAGGACCTCGGCCATTTTCTCCGCTTCCTGCATGAATTTTTCAGGTGGTGCCACTTTGTTGATCAGGCCGATACGCTGTGCCTCGATGGCCCCGATCGGTTCTCCGAGCATGACGATTTCCTTTGCCTTCATCACGCCGACAATCTGACTCAAGGGGTAAAAAAGCGGGCTTAAACCTAATTTCAGCTCCGGATGGCAAAAAATCGCACTTTCAGATGCGACAATCAGGTCGCATACAGTGACAATATTAAAGCCGCCCCCGAGGGCGATACCGCCGACCGCCGCAATAACCGGCTTGGGATATGAATATATTTTATTCAGATATCTATTCATAGATTCGAAATAATCATCAATTTCGACATTGGAAAGCAAAGACATTTCCTTGATATCCATACCTGCCGAAAAGACGTACTCTCCGCCGGTAATGATCAGGGCCTTCATCTCCGCATCGTTTTCCACATTCTCAAGTGCATCGTTAAATTCCAGCCTCATTTCTTTGGAAAGGGCGTTCATTTCCTTGGCACGGTTGAATTGAATCACCGCGTAGGCTTTTTTCTTGTCAAGAATGATGTTTTTATAGCTCATTTTTACGGTCTACCTTCAAGCGCAAGTCTTTGGCTGTTTTAAAAAAAGGAACTTTCCGATCGGGAAGCTCTACCGAATCCCCGGATTTGGGGTTACGGCCAATACGCGCTGTTCTTTTTCTGGCGCTGAAGGTCCCGAATCCTCTGATTTCTATTTTCTCATCTCTTTTCAGAGCCTGGGCCATGGAATCAAAAATGGTTTTCACCACCAGCGCAACGTCGCCCTGTTCAAATACAGGAAATTTTGTCTGTACTTTTTTTATCAACTCGCTTTTCGTCATATTCAGGTTTTCCCGCGTGAGAAGTCAGGGCTGGTAGAGATAACCGGCTCCGAGACGCTTTTGAAACTGTTCGGTTATCGACCGGCCGATCTGTATCGCCGTTTTTTCGATAATATAGGAAAAAATCGAAGACCGTTTTTTTTGCGGATAGACCAGATCATATGTTCCGTCCTTTCCCGCCAGTGAGCTCGCCAGGCGGGCGGCACTTGCCATATCGCCCAGTTCATCAACCAGACCTAAATCCTTGGCCTTGCGTCCCGAAAAAACCCTTCCGTCCGCAATCGCCTCGACCTGCTGACGCGTGAGCCGGCGATCACGGACAATCACCTCGACAAACTGGTCGTAGATATCGTCTACCAATTCCTGAATGATCGCTCGTTCTTCCGGCGTCATTTCCCGCACCGGTGAGCCGATATCCTTGTAAGGTCCGCTTTTAACGACCGTCGCTTTTACGCCTATCTTGTTAAGGAGCTCTTCAATATTGGCAAACTGCATAATCGCCGAGATGCTTCCGGTAATGGTGCCCGGATTGGCTACGATCTTGTCGCCGGCACAGGCAATCAGAAGGCCACCCGAGGCTGCTATGGATCCCATGGAAACGACGACTTTCTTCTTTTTCTTGAGAGCCACTATGGCGTCATAAATTTCCTGGGATGCAGCGACACCGCCGCCAGGCGAGTCGATGCGTATCACCACGGCGACGATGGAATTATCTTTGCCGAACTCATCTATGTATCCGGTGATTTCAGTTGAATCGGAGATCACTCCCTCTATCGGCACCACGCCCACTTTTTCACCGAGCGAAAACCCCCGCGTTGTTACCTTGCCGGATTGTGCCCCGACCCGGTAAAACAAGAGATAAAACAACGTTCCGATCAGAACCAGCAAAACCAGTCCAGAAATTACCGGATGCTTTTTCATATTTTTTTATTCCTTGGGCTGGGGGCTGATTTTGACGTCGGCCAGTGCCTGCGCAAGAGTGGATCCGATATTTTCCCTGTTGTTTATGTACTGGTTACCCGTCGGAGCGGCCGTCTGCGGCGGCGCTTCCATTTCCTTGATGCTCAGGCGGATTTTTTTTGTTCTGGGGTCGATGCTTTTGACCACCGCCGAAACGATATCTCCCGCGTTGTAAAGTTCCGTGGATGACTTCACGCGCTTTTGACTGATCTCGGAAATATGCACCAACCCCTCAATTCCTTCTTCAATTTCCACAAAAATTCCAAAATCGGTGAAGTTGGTAATTTTCCCGGTCACGACACTGCCGGGCGCGTATTTTTGCGGCAGTTCTTCCCATGGATTCTTTTCGATCTGCTTAATACCCAGCGAAAATTTCTCATTATCCACGTCAATGTTCAAAACAACCGCCTCCACCTCCTGCCCTTTCTTGAAATACTCCGAAGGATGGGAGACGCGATGTTTCCAGGATATATCCGAAACGTGTACCAGGCCGTCGATACCATCTTCGACACCTACAAACACGCCGAAATTGGTTATGTTTCTGACCTGCCCTTTCACAATTGTACCGGGAGGATATTTTTCTTTAAGCTTTTCCCATGGATTGGGACTGGTCTGTTTCAGGCTCAGAGAAACACGCTTTGCCTCTGCGTTTACCTCAAGAACCACTACATTGATGGTCTCACCGGCATTCAAAACTTTGGAGGGGTGCTTGATTTCTCTGGTCCAGAACATCTCCGAGATGTGAATCAGGCCTTCCACGCCCGGCTCGAGCTCGATGAAGACACCGTAATCGGTCAAATTAACGACTTTACCCTCCACCAGCGCTCCGACAGGATAACGTTCGGCAATATTGTCCCAGGGGTTCTCGTAAAGCTGTTTGAGTCCCAGTGATACTCTCTCTTTTTCCCGGTCGAACGAAAGAACCTTGACTTTAATGCTATCACCCTTGTGGAACATCTCTGATGGTTTGGCGATTCTGCCCCACGAGATATCTGTTACATGCAGCAGGCCGTCGATGCCGCCCAGATCAATAAAAATTCCGTATTCGGTGATGTTCTTGATGACACCTTCCACAATCGCATCTTCGACGATGTTTTTCAGCGCTTCTTGTTTTTCCAACTCTCTTTGCGCAGCCACGATGGAACGCCTGGAAAGCACCACATTGTTACGTTTGCGGTCGTACTTCAAAATATTAAACTCAAACGTCTGGCCGACAAACTGCTCCAGATCTTTCACGGGGCGGACATCAACCTGAGAGCCGGGCAGGAAAGCGGTAATGCCGATATCGACGGAGAGACCGCCTTTTACCTTATCGGTCACCTTCCCTTTAATAGTCAGGTTGTTTTCGCTGACTTTTTTGATTTCGTCCCAGACTTTAAGCTTGGCCGCCTTTTCTCTGGAGAGCACCAGAGTGCCATCGGCGTCTCTTTTATCTATAAAAACTTCTATATCATCACCAACGGAAACTGTCACATTTCCCTGGTCGTCTTTGAGTTCCCTGATGGGAATAAAACCTTCCGATTTCCAGCCGACATCGACCATTACCGCATCGGCGGTAATTTGCACAACGGTGCCGCGCGTGACATCACCGTATTGAAGTTGGCTGAGGCTCTGTTCGTAGAGCTCTTTAAACCCCATGTCTTCTTCCTTGGGCTGTACCATGGTGGATTTTTCGCCGGAAAGTGGAGTTTTTTTAATAACCTCCTTTTCGTTTTGCGAGTTTGTGTTGTTGTTGACCATTAACGAATACCCCCTATTTCTTTGAACATTTTTAATCTGTGACAACTAACATACAGAAAATCAAATAGCAAGACAAATCCATGCGATTTTCACTATCACGGGCCGTCTTACAACATCGCCTCCCTTATACGCTTCAGAATTAACTCGACGACTTGTGACACGTTCAGTGAAGTGGAATCAATAACCAGCGCATCTTCAGCAGCTGCCAATGGTGCCAAGTCTCTGGATGCATCATTCTTGTCTCTGGCCTTCATATCCCGTGCGATTGCACCTGTATCGGCTTTTTTGTTTTTATGGGCAAGCTCCGTGGCGCGCCTTTTAATCCTCTCTTCAACGCCTGCATCGAGAAAAAACTTGAAACGTGCATCAGGAAATACAACTGTACCCATATCCCTGCCTTCAGCAACGATCCCCCCCCCTGCCCCCGCCTGTCTTTGAAGTGCAAGGAGCTTTTCGCGCACCGCCGGATAGGCGGAAATTGCAGAGGCGGCCAGTCCTACCTTTTCGTTGCGAATTTTGTCACCCGGGTCCTCACCAT
>CAYWRV010000072.1:0-9756 GCA_964460865.1 uncultured Smithella sp.
GGGGCTGTAGCTCAGCTGGGAGAGCGCTTGAATGGCATTCAAGAGGCCAGGAGTTCGATCCTCCTCAGCTCCACCAAATATAAAAGGGAAGGCATCTGATGCCTTCCCTTTTGGCGTTTTTGCACATCAGACGCCGGGCGTTCCGCAAAAACAGCTCCTTTACAGATCTTTTGCCTCTTTGTTGATTTTGAGGCGCTTTTCCCTGACCATCTGTTCTTTGTTTTTTTCAAGCCAGGATTTGACCGCTTCATCGCGCTTAAGGTTGAGGGCGGCCCTGCGGTAGACTTCCTTTTTTATCTCAAAATCTTCCGGATCTGGGGCAGTGATGTCTTTGAGTTTAACAATGATGTAGGTATCCCCTGCGGCCAGCGGCTTATCCATGTAAGGACGGCTCGTACAAAGTAACATCAGATCTTCCATTGCTTCCGGGTGATCCCCGACCTTCGGAATGACGTTACCTGGGAGGAAAAACCCTGTTTCCTGAATGATCAGGCCTTTTTGTCGGGCGAGTTTTTCCATGCTTTCACCGCCTCTGAGTTTTCCGATGAGCTCATCGGCCTCGGCGGCTGTTACTTTGTCGCGCTGTTGTTGCAGATATTGCCGCCGCACTTCATTTTCCACATCTTTCAGTGCGGGCGTATAGGCGGCTTTTTTGTCTTCAATGAGGATAATATAATAGCCGTTTTCCGTGCCCAGCACCCTGGTCGTCTCATTTTTTTCCAGGCCCGCCAGCTGCGAGGCCAGATCTTTCAGGCCGGCCAGAGGCTGAGGCGGGCTGTTTATGGGAAAAAATCCCGCAGTTCCGGGACTGAGGTTATGTTCCCTGGCGTAGGCGTCAAAGTTCTGCTCCTGATAAATCGTATCATGAGCTTTTTTGGCCTCCGCGAGTGCGGTTTGCATTCCCAGGTTTTGCTTCATCTGTGCCGTGATCAGGGGCGCCGCCTGTTCCAGACTCAGAGGTTTGCCGCCTTTGCCCATGAAGCTGTCTTTGTGGCGATTGTATGTATCCCTGACATCGATGGCGCTTATTTCCACCGGTGCGTAGGATCGGCCGGGAAAATACAGATATCTGACTTTGAATTGTTCGGGAACGCGAAAAGCGCCGCTGTTTTCCCTCAGGTATTCCTCCAACTCGCCGGGTGTCGGCGCGGGGATTCTGGCGTTGGCAGTTGAAATCCTCACGAATTGGAGGTTGATTTTCTGGTTCTGCTGCGAATACAGATCAAAAACTTCCTGATCTGATACTTTAATCCCTTCTCGGATGATGCTTTCGATTTTTGCAGCGGCGAGGCTAACCTTCTGCCCTGACTCGAACTCTTCGGCGGTGATTTTATTGAAGCGCAGGAATTGATTGTATTTATTTCTGTCAAATTTCCCATCCGTAAGCAGGGCGGGCATGGCCATAATCGTTTGCATGACTTCGCCATCGGAAACCTGCATTTTGAAGTCGCGCGCTTTGGAGATGATAATCTGGCGGTTCAGGAGGCTGTCGTAGGCCATTTTTTTCAGATCCATCTGTTTGAGCATATCAGCGGTCAGGGCGCCTCCGTAGCGGTCTTTGACGATGTCCGTCATTTTGGAATACTCATTATAGTACTGGCTCTCGCTGATCGCCCGGCCGTCGATGATGGCCACCGCAGAGGCTCTTTGAGAGCTCCGGTCAGTGCCGAAATAAAAGACAAACACAAGAATGATGATGGCCATGAACAGCAGCATGAACCAGCCGCGCGCGTGCTTGCGGAAAAACTTCAGCATACGATCACCCCGAATACGGATATTAGACAGCCCATAAAAGTTGGTGCTATCCGTATTACAGTCATCTTTAAAATGCAAATACATTTTAAAAATGCGTTGATATGGCAGATGAAATACGATATAGACCAAAAATTAATGTATTACGATATATTATATTGCAACCACTACGGGAGGCATCATGCTGTTTGATTATATTCTGGGAAAATTTTCCAACGACCTGGCCATAGATCTGGGAACGGCCAATACGCTGGTTTATGTAAGGGGGAAAGGGATCATTTTAAATGAACCTTCGGTTGTCGCCGTGCATAAAGACAGCCGGGGGATAAAAAAAGTGCTTGCCGTGGGCAATGAGGCCAAAAGCATGCTGGGACGGACGCCTGGCAACATCGTCGCCATTCGGCCCCTGCGCGACGGAGTGATTGCTGATTTCGACATCACCGAGGCCATGCTCAAGCATTTTATCCTGAGCGTGCACAACCGCAAATCGCTGGTGCGCCCGCGGATCATCGTTTCCGTGCCCTCCGGGATTACGCAGGTGGAAAGGCGGGCAGTGCGTGAGACGGTCGAATCGGCCGGCGCCCGCGAGGTCTATCTTATTGAAGAGCCGATGGCGGCGGCCATCGGCGCGGGACTGCCTATTGCCGAGCCGACAAGTTCAATGGTGGTCGATATCGGCGGTGGCACCACTGAGGTGGCGGTTATTTCACTGGCCGGCATCGTATACGCGAAGTCGGCGCGCGCGGCGGGTGACAGGATCGACGAAGAGATTGTTCAGTATATGAAAAGAAAATACAGTCTTCTTATCGGCGAGAGGACATCTGAAATCATCAAAACCGAAATCGGCTGTGCCTACCCTTTGAATGAAATCAAAACAATGGAAGTCAAGGGACGGGATCTGATTTCCGGCATCCCGAAAACGATCGAAACCAGTTCGGAAGAGATCCGCGAGGCGATCATGGAACCCGTGACGCTGGTGGTGGACGCAATCAAAGACGCACTGGAGAATGCGCCGCCGGAACTGGCCGGCGATATCGTCGACCGCGGCATCGTGCTCACCGGCGGCGGCGCGCTGTTGAAAAACATCGACGTTCTGATCCGCGAGGAAACAGGCCTGCCGATTACGATCGCCGATGATCCTCTCTCCGCCGTGGCCCGCGGTGCAGGCATGGCGCTCGATCAACTCGGCGTTCTCAAGGAAGTAACGATTCAGGTCTGATGACTTCAGGCATAACAGGCTGCCTCCGACGGCGGATATCAGGGAGACAATGTTTTTCAAGAATTATCGAACCGTCATTTTAATCTGTGCAGCCGTTGTCGCGGCTCTCGTTGTGCTTACGTACAGCCTGAAATACGGTTCCGAAACGTGGGCGGCCAAAAGACTGGTTCTGGAAGCGGCCGCGTCGGTACAGAAATTCTTCAATATCCCCGTTGATTGGACAAAAAACGCCTGGTCGCGCTACGTATATCTGGTCGGACTTGAAGAGGATAACCATAAACTCAAGCAGACGGTTACCGAGCTTCAGGAGCGTCTGGTTCAAGGCGAGGAGGGACGTCTCGAAGCTTTGAGACTAAAAAAGCTCCTCGAACTGCAGGACGAGCGGCAACTGAACTATGTAGCCGCCCGGGTGATCGGAAAAGAGCAGGGAGCCTTTTCCAGGAGTCTCTGGATCAATAAAGGAAGCGCGCATGGTTTCAAGCCGGGCATGCCGGTGATGGTTTCGCAGGGGCTGATCGGAAGGATTACCGATGTTTCCTGGCATAATTCAAAAGTAATGTTGCTCATCGATCAAAGCTCCAATGTGGATGCCCTCGTCCAGAGGACAAGAGCACAGGGAATCGTGCGCGGCGCAGGGGCGCGCGACTGCGTAATGCGCTATGTTTCAAAAACGCAGGACGTCAGGGAGGGAGATCTGGTTTTGACATCAGGTCTTAGCAATATTTTCCCCAAGGGGTTGCTCATCGGCAGGGTCAGTCATGTGGAACGCCCGAACTTCGGCCTGTTTTTACAGATCCACGTTGCCCCTTTTGCTGATTTTGCCTCTGTAGAGGAAGTGATGGTGGCCACTGGTGCCCTGCCACAGGATCTGGCCGGACAGAAAACAGCGAAATGATTTATTACCTGCTCACACCCTTTGCGGCGATTGTTCTGGTGGTGTTTCAGAACACACTGGCTGATGTTCTTTTTTCCGGCTGGCTGCCCCTTGAGCTGTCGCTGGCGTTGGTGATTTATGCCGGCTTTCGCCTTGATGCTCTCCAGGGGGCGGTATTTGCCTTTATTGTCGGTTTTGTCTTTGATTGTGTTTCGGGCGCGCCCCCGGGTCTTTTTGCGATTATTTATCTCATGATTTTTATTATTTCGTTTTTTGTTTCCATGCGGTTTGCCGCAGAGAAACTCTTACTGATCGCCGTCGTCGGCCTTGCCTGTTCGCTCATAGAATCAGCGCTTGTGCTGGCTGTTTACTATTTTATTTTAAAATTCGAAAACTTAAGCGATATGCTGTTCGCTTTTGTACTTCAGGCGCTGCTTGTCAGTTTTCTTTCGGTCGGCGTCTTTTATGTGATGCACAGAATGGAAAGGTTCTTCAATGGAGGCAAAAGGGAGTTTCCGAGACGGGCCGCAGCCGGCAGAATTTCGGTCCAGGCTTAGACTGGTTCTGGCGATAGCCTGCCTGGCGGTTCTGACATTGACTGCAAGGCTCTGGTATCTGCAGGTTATTCGCGGCGAAGAGCTAAAGCATCGCTCGGAAAATAACGCCGTGCGTCTGCGAGCCGTCCAGCCTCTCCGGGGATTGATCATGGATCGCCACGGCGAAGTCCTGGTGGATAATCGGGCCTCGTTTGATGTGCTGGTCATGCCCGCCAGGGATTTTCAGCCACAGACGATCGTCCAAAAGGTTCAGGAGATTTACAAAACAAAGTCTCTGGAATTTGCCCCCGACCAGCCTCTGCCTGCCGCCATCAAGACCCATCTTCCCGTGCGTCTGGAAAAAAATGTAGACCTGGATAAAGTAGCGCTTATCGAAACCAACTCCATTGATCTGCCGGGGGTCTATATCGGCGTTACGCCGGTCAGGCTTTACGTGGATGGGGAGGTCATCGCCCCGATAGTCGGCTATACCGGAGAAGTCAGCAAAGATGAACTTGACTATGGCAAAGGCGATCTTCTGCCGGGTGATATTACAGGAAAGACCGGGCTGGAAAAAATCCTCGACCCCTATATTCGCGGGCGGCGGGGCAATGAACTGATTGAAGTCAACGCGTTCGGCCGGGTGATCAAAAATCTGGGGCGTATTGACCCTGTCTCCGGCGCCGATGTCGTTTTGACCATTGACGCGAATCTGCAAAGGGTATCGTGGGAGGCATTTGCCGGCCTGGCCGGCGCGGCCGTGGCGATGGACCCGCGCGATGGCTCCATTCTGGCAATGGTCAGTGCTCCTTCTTTCGACCCTAATCTCTTCAACAGCGGGATTGCACGCGACCAATGGAATCAACTGCAAAACAACCCGCTCAAGCCTTTGTCCAACCGGGTTATTTCCGGGCAATATCCGCCCGGTTCCACCTACAAAATGATCGTCGCCGCTGCGGCACTCGAAGAGGGGATCATCACCCCCGAAACCAAAGTTCATTGCAACGGGACTTTCGTACTGGGCGGCAGAGCGTATCGCTGCTGGAAAAAGCACGGGCATGGCCCGGTCAATTTGCACCGGGCACTCGTCGAATCCTGTGATGTTTATTTTTACACGGTCGGGAGAATGCTCGGCGTGGATAAGATAGCGCAATATGCTGAGAAATTCGGCCTGGGAGGCCTCACCGGAATCGAGTTGCCCCATGAAAAAAGGGGGCTTGTCCCGACAAAGGACTGGAAGCTGGCCCGTATGAAAGAGCCGTGGCAGCAGGGAGAAACGATTTCGATATCAATCGGACAGGGATTTAATTTGACTACACCGCTGCAGCTGGCACAGGCCTACAGCGCACTGGCCAACGGAGGCACCAGATGGCGCCCTCGTCTGGTTCAAAAAGTGATATCCCCCGAGGGGACGGTTTTAAAAGAATTTTTGCCTGAAAAAACGGGGGAGGTCCTGTTGAGCCAGAAAACGATGACGCTTCTGGGGCAGGCCCTCTGGGGAGTGGTGAACGAGCCGGGCGGCACCGGGGCGGCGGCGCGCCGGTGTGACGCGGATGTGTGCGGCAAGACCGGCACGTCCCAGGTGATCGGCCTGCCGCAGAATGAAAAGGCCCGCCGGTCGATGAAAATGGCTGATTTCCATAAGGACCATGCTCTTTTTGTCTGCTACGCGCCGATGAAAAACCCGGAAATAGCCGTGGCCGTGATCGCTGAGAACGCAGGTGGCGGGGGAGCGGTGGCCGCCCCGATCGCCCGCAAAATTCTCGATGCCTACTTCGAGGGCAAAAAACAGCAACAAGCGGCAAGTCTTGCCGGAAAAGGCGCTCCTGCAGGCACTTAAAATAGCGTCCCGTGCGGTGCCGCATTCGGGCACCCGGGGGCGCAAGAGGCAAAGATGGTTTTTTTTAAATACGATCGCCGGATATTCCAGAACTTCGACTGGACATTATTCGCGCTGGTGCTGTGTCTTTGCGCCATAGGCGTGGTTAATGTTTATTCGACGGATTTCGGTCTTGGTGAAAATGCGCCGCAACTGTACCTCAAACAGATTCAATGGGTCATTATCGGCCTTCTTCTAATGGCGGTTACTTTTCTGATCGATTATCGGGCGATAGCACAGGCAGCCTACGTTATTTACGGACTTTTGCTGGCCTCTCTTGTTTATGTAGCTTTTTTCGGCCATGTGGCCAACGGAGCGCAAAGGTGGATTTCCTTCGGCTTTTTTCTGTTGCAGCCGTCTGAATTTATGAAAGTCGCTTTGATTGTCGTACTGGCCAGGTATTTCGACGATCATAAATCCCGTGAACCATACCTGTTGAGGGAAATATTCATACCATTTGTGCTGGTTTTGCTTCCCTGTGTGCTGATTATAAGGCAGCCGGACCTGGGCACGGCCCTGTTACTTTTCATAGTTGCCGTTTCCATGGTTCTGTTTATCGGCGTTCACTGGAAATCCATCGCGATTGCGGCGGCGAGCGCCCTGGTGATGATACCTTTGGCCTGGATGCTTTTGAAGGATTATCAAAAAGAGAGGCTGCTTATTTTCCTGTCACCCGAGAGCGATCCGCTGGGCTCCGGTTATCACATTATCCAATCCATGATTGCCATCGGCTCCGGAGGACTTCTGGGGAAGGGGTATTTACAGGGCTCCCAAACTCAACTGAAGTTCCTGCCGGAGCAACAGACCGACTTTGTTTTTTCGGTGTTTGCGGAGGAGTGGGGGTTTGTCGGAGGTGTTGCCCTGATGTTTATATTCGTGTCCATTTTGGTCCTGGGTTTCAGGATTGCCCTTCATTCCAGGGATTTACTGGGCACAATCCTGGCCTTTGGCGTTACCGCGCTTATCGGCTGGGAAATAATTATCAATATGGGCATGGTTTTGGGTATGTTGCCGGTTGTCGGTATTCCGCTGCCTTTTTTGAGTTACGGCGGCTCGGCGATGGCTTCCATGCTGGCAGCGGTAGGTCTTTTGATGAATATCAGCGTGCGCCGCTTTATTTTGCAACACTGACATCCGGCGGGGCAGGCAGGGAAGGGGTATGACGATGTGGGAAAAAAAGAAACCAAAGGAAGAGCTCAAGGCTTTACTGGGGAAGGGTGCTGAATTCACGGGCAAAATGATTTTCGACGGCATGGTGAGAATCGATGGTGTTTTTTCCGGTGAGATATTCGGCCAGGGTTCCCTGGACATAGGCCAGGGGGCCGTGGTGAAAGCCGACATGGATGTGCACAGAGTCTACATTGCCGGAGAAGTGACAGGCAGCATAAAAGCGCAACAGAAGGTCAGTATTCACTCCACCGGCAAACTGTGCGGGGACGTGCATACGCCGGTTCTGGTCATTGAAGAAGGGGCTTTTTTTGACGGCAGGTCCTTCATGAGTGATGTGTCACAAAAAGAAGCCTCTACGAAAAAAAATGGCCGGGAAACTGTAAGCCAGTAATTTCATTAAGTAACGCCATGTTTTACAAAAAGCAGACCGTCGGTCATAAAAAAGCTTGACATACCAATAAGGGTGTGATTAGAAGACTGCGTCTTCACGGTGCGGCAAGGTTTATAGCCGGATACTTGAGCTTCAATCTCCCGAGGCAGATCACCGCCGGAGATGACGCTGTTTGAATATAGATACAACCAATACATCTGCAATTGCCCCGCGCCGAAGCGCAACCGGGTCAGAAAAAACGACGAGGTAAGTTGTGGTTACCGTAATTCCTGATTTCACTCTGTTAGTTCAGGCGGCCATATTCATCATTCTCATTTTTATCCTTAACGCCCTTCTTTACAAGCCCATTTTGTCCATCATCGAGCGCCGCAAAAAGCAGCTCGAAGAAGCCGAAAACGAAATAAAGCTTTTTCAGGACTCCGTGAACAAGAAAGTGGCGGAGTACGATGAAAAACTAATCAAAGCAAAAACAACCGCCTCGGACCTCAAAAAAGAGGTCATCAATGAAGGCGCCCAACAGGCGAAAAGCATCGTCGATGCGGTCAGGAACGAAATCCCTCTAATGACTCAGGAGTTTCAGAAAAAGATAGACGCTGAGATGCAGGTCGCCCGCCAGGTCCTGGAAGGGCAGTCCCGCAAGCTTTCGCTGGAAATCGCGGAAAAGGTTTTGGGAAGGAGTATGCAATGAGGCCTGCACGTAAAAAGAATTGTTTTTCGCTGATTCTTTCCCTGTTCATCGTTTTGCTGCCGTTATTCGCCGCTTTCGCGTCAGGCGGAGAGGGCGGACACGACTCCTCCCAGTGGAAAGGGCTGGCCTTTAAGACTTTTAATGCCGCCATTATCATCGGCGCCCTGGTGTGGTTTCTGGCGCCCAAAATTAAAAGCTTTTTTTCCGGCCGCCGCCAGGAGATAAAGGAGTCGCTCGAGAGTGCCGCCGCGCAAAAGGCGGAGGCCGAAAAACAATACAGAGAGTATTCTGAAAAGATCGACAAGGCGTCACAGGAAATTGACGGCATTTTTGAAATGATCAAAGCCCAGGGTGTTGTGGAGAAAGAAAAAATCATCGAGGACGCCCGGAAAGTGGCTGCTAAAATGAAAGAGGATGCGCAGGCGCGTATCGAACAGGAGCTTTCGAAGGCGTCGACCCAGCTGCGCAATGAAGCGGTTGTTCTTTCAGTGCAGATGGCGGAGGAAATTCTGAAAAAAAGTATAACCGCGCAGGATCATGAGGCCATGATCAGGGAATATGTGGATAAGGTGGTGAGCAAAAATTGATCAGCAATATTGCCAAACGTTACGCTCGCGCGTTTTTTGAACTTGCCGAGGAAGAAAATAAACTGGAGCAGTATTATAACGAACTGAACCTGTTTTCTTCCATAATGAAACAAAACAAAGACCTCAATGGTTTTCTGGTCAATCCCATTTTTGAGCAGGAAGACAAAAAAAGGGTTTTGGAACAGGTCATCAGCAAGCTTTCCCTGTCTCCCATGACCATTAATTTCCTGAAACTACTGATCGATAAAAAAAGAATCGACGCTCTGGCCGATATAGAAAGTTGTTACCGGCAACAGATGGATGAAGTGCTGAAAAAACTGCGCGCCACCGTGAAAACCGCATTTCCCTTATCTGAGGAAATGCTCGCGTATGTAACGTCCGGTCTGGAAAAAATGACCGGCAAGCAGGTGGAAGTGACGGTGGAAACGGACGAGAGTCTTTTGGGCGGCATAATGATTGGCCTTGGTGACACTCTGTATGATGGAAGCATCAAAAGCCAGTTGAACAATATGAGGAATCTCTTAGGGGAGGCTAGATAAAGCATGGAGACAATTAAAGCGGAAGAAATCAGTCAAATCATTTCCGAGCAGATTAAAAGCTATGAAAAAAAGCTGGATATAAGCGAAACGGGAACCGTCCTCTCCGTCGGTGATGGTATCG
>CAYWRV010000073.1:0-2546 GCA_964460865.1 uncultured Smithella sp.
CAGGCCCGGCGCGAATGCTCCCGAAATGCGCAGGCGGAAAATCAATAGACGATGTTTTCGATTTCCTGCACCAGTCGTCCCAGTCGCTTGGGGGAGACGGGATAGGGAGTTTTAAGTTCCTGGGCGAACAGCGAAACCTTATATTCCTCAATCATCCACTTGAGCTCTTCTATTTTTCCTCTTTTTTCCGTCGAGACGGAATCATTGTCCGCTTCGATGAATTCCTGAAGCTTTCGGGTGTAAACTTCCGCATCCCGGAGCTTGTCTTTGGCCGCCGGAAGATTCAGAGATCCCCGTTCGGCCCGGATGGCCAGTGCCTTCAGATAACGCGGAAGATGTGTCAGGCGCTCCAATGAGTATAGTTGTATGAAGTTTGCCGGCACCAGCCTGTGGAACTCATCAAGCGTTGCCCGCAGGAAATCCGTCAGGGGCGGATTGGCACGATTTTTCATCATCAGGTCTTTGAGTACCTCATAGGTTGCGGCGGCGCTTTTCATGGTCGGCATCATCGAAGTGAGCACTTTCTGGCCGTAGGGGAGGATTTCCCGTTCTATTGTCGCAGCGTGGGCGTCAAATTCCCCGGGCGTGCGCAAGGGGCGGCAAAAAAGATCATCGCTCACTCTTTGTGCCACGGAGCGCTCCACCTCGCGGACACTGCCCAGAGCAGCGGCCCACACTTTCATTTCTCCGCCGAGTGCCGTGTATTTTTTCAGTTGTTTGAGCTTTTCGGCGAACCTGATGCGGTAAAGGGCGGCCACTCCTTCCTGATGGTACCGGGCCGCCTCACCGGGGCGGGCAAACAGTCTCAGGCTTACTCCTGTGTTTTCATCGACCAGGGCCGGATAGGCCATACCCGTGACGCCGTGCTTTCCGGTCATTTCAATAACCTCGGGCAAGGGGCCGAAGTCCCACCCGGTGACATTTACTTTTTCCCATTTTAGCCGGTATTGCTCCATCGATTCCTGCTCGCGCCGGCCGGCCAGTTCCTTTTCCAGCAAAGCGATATCGCGGCTGCTCTTTATTTCCTTTCCCCGCTCGTCCGTTACCAGGTAGCGGATATTCAAATGGGCGGGAAGCTTCTCCAGCGCCCAGGCATCGGCAGGCACTTTAAGTTTATAGCGCTCCAACAAAAAGCGACTGAGCGCCGCCGGCAAAGGGATGTTATCATCGGTCTGACAGGCGATGAATTCTCGTGCGATCTGAACCGGCGGAGGAAGAATCTGTCTTGCTTTTTTGGGCAGGCCTTTTAACATCTGCAGGATTTTCTCCTCCATTAAAGAAGGCAGTTGCCGTTCCATGCTCTCCGATGCCGCTTTGGACAACAGCCCCATCGGCAGACGGATAGTCACTCCGTCTTTGGAACTCCCCGGTTCAAAGAGATAGTTGCACTCAAGTACGGCTGTGCCGATTTTAATCTGCTGGGGATGTCGGGCCAGGTCATCTTCGTCGGGCGCTGCGGCTACAAAATCCTCCGGCCCGAAGCGCAGAAACTCATCTGTGCCTCTATCCTTTA
This sequence comes from uncultured Smithella sp., assembly GCA_964460865.1. Classification (GTDB taxonomy): domain Bacteria; phylum Desulfobacterota; class Syntrophia; order Syntrophales; family Smithellaceae; genus UBA8904. The sequence continues at coordinate 1,514 of CAYWRV010000073.1, forward strand.
TCAGCCTGGCGAGAGAGCGGACATCCGAAATCAAAGGCAGCCTCTGATCGTAGAGTGAGGCCAGCATTTCTTCGTCGATGGCGATACCTCTTTTTCTCAACCTCTCCTCCATTGACCTGGCCTTGTCCCAAAGTGATAGATTGTGCTCCACAAAAGAAAATTTCCGTCCCGTCTCACCTGTCACCAGCGCGTCACGGATGAAAATATTTTTCGCCTCCTCCGGGTCGATTTTAGCGTAGCCGACCGTTCGGCCCTCAATGATTGTAAGTCCGAACAGGGTGACTTTCTCTGTGGCGACCACTTCGCCGCGGCTCTTTTCCCAACGAGGGGCCGAGTAGCTGTAGCGGCAATGCTCGCCGCCCAGCTCTTCGAGCCACTCACTTTTGATATTGGCCACATTGCGGGCGAACAGCCGGGACGTCCGGCTGATTTCCGCGGCGACAATCCAGGGGGCACCTCTGTTGAAGAGGCTCGACCCGGGATGGAGCATCACCTCGCGGCTTTTGGCGGCCGTGTAGAAATTCTTTTCTTTTTTACGCGCGATGCCTGTCAGGCAGCCGCTGAGGATGGAGCGGTGGATTTTGTCGGCCACCAGCTGGTCAATTTCCATTTGTGAAAAACCGGTGCTTTTTTTACCTGGGAGGCGGATATCGGCAATGTTCAGTATCTGCAGGTAAATGTCGCGCCACTCCATCATGCGCCGGTAGGAAAGATAATGTTCGCGGCAGAACTTTCTTAAACTTCCCTGGGAGAGTTTTTTTTCGAAAGTGCCGGCGTAGCGGTTCCATATCTGCAGGTAGGTGAGGAAATCCGACTCCGGGTGTTGAAAAACCGCATGAGCCGCCTCAGCAAGCTCGACTTTGTCGTAGGGTCGTTCACGCGGGTCCTGGATGCCCAGCGCCGCCGCAATCACGGCGACTTCATGGAGGCAGCCTTCTTTTTTGGCCTCAAGAATCATGCGCGATACGCGCGGATCCAGCGGGAAGAGCGCCATCGCGCGGCCGGTGGGCGTCAATTCATAAACCTGCCTGCC
>CAYWRV010000073.1:2646-9706 GCA_964460865.1 uncultured Smithella sp.
GCGGGAAGAGCGCCATCGCGCGGCCGGTGGGCGTCAATTCATAAACCTGCCTGCCGGTTATGCGCTCATCAAGCCTGAGCGCTCCGAGGTCGCGCAGGAGTTCGATGCCGTCACGGATGTTTTTAGGCTGTGGCTTTTCGATAAAAGGAAAGGAGTCGATATCGCCCAGATTCAGCGACAACAGCCGCAGAATGACACCAGCCAGGTTCGAGCGCAGAATTTCAGGCGGCGTATAAACAGGGCGGCCACTGTAGTCCTCCTCACTGTACAGTCGGATGCAGATGCCATCCTGCACGCGCCCCGCTCGCCCCTTCCTTTGGTCGGCACTGCTTCGGGAAACGGGCATAACCGGCAATCCGGTGGTCTGGCTGCGCGGATTATACTCCAGAATACGCGCCAGCCCCGTGTCAATGACGCAGGTGATGCCGGGTATGGTGAGTGAGGTTTCCGCAATGTTTGTCGCCACGATGATTTTCTGTTTGTCCGACGGGGCAAAGACAAGCCGTTGCGAGGCGCCGGCCAGGCGGGCGAACAGAGGGAGGACCAGAGCGTTTGTGCGCCTGTCCAGCTGCCGGCATGTCTCGCGGATATCGTTTTCGGTGGGCATGAAGATGAGTATGTCTCCTGTGTGCCTGTTTCGCTGGAGCTCCTCTACTGACAGGAGAGCCTCTTCGATATAGGTGATTTCGCCTTTTTCTTCCCGCTTGGTGTCGATGGGGCGGTAGCGCACCGCGACGGGATAGACGCGGCCGGAAACCGAGATGACCGGCGCAGAGCCGAAGGCCTGTGAGAACCTGTCAGTATCTATTGTGGCCGAAGTGATAATCAGCTTCAGATCCTTCCTTACGGACAAAAGTGTGCGCAGATAGCCTAAAATAAAGTCGATATTCAGGCTGCGTTCATGCGCCTCATCCAGAATGATCGTGTCATAGTCCAGCCATTTTCTGTCGCGCTGTGTTTCGGCAAGCAAAATGCCGTCGGTCATGACCTTGATGAGGGGCTCGCCGGATGTTTTCTCCTCAAAGCGTGTCTTGTAGGCCACCGCCCTTCCGCAGAGCTGGCCCATCTCCGAGGCGATGCGCTCGGCGATGGAGACGGCGGCAATCCGCCGGGGCTGTGTGAGGCCGATTATGCCGCGTCTGCCCTGACCGGCGGCAAGACACATTTTGGGGATTTGCGTCGTCTTGCCCGAGCCCGTTTCGCCGGTAATGACAACCACCTGGTTTTTTCTGATGGTCTCGATGATGAGCCCGCTTTTTCCCGAGATGGGAAGTTCTGGGGGGAAAGAAAAATCGGGCACCGCTGCGTCGCGCTTCTTCACGCGTTGCATGGAGGCCTCGAGTTTGTCCCGCCAGTGGTCCTGGCCCGCCCTCCGCGACGTTGGTTTTCTGAGTGAAACTTTCAGGGCGCCCAGTAGGTCGTTGTAGTCGGCGACCATGATTTCGTTCTTGTGGGGTTCCACTAAACGTCTCAGACTGTCGTAAGCTGGTTTTTGAGACAAAATAACCTCCCGGCGGAGTATATTTCATATCCGGCGAGGGGCTGTCAATCTCTGAAATGTCTTTAGCTAATGACCGATTGACTTCAAGAATATACTCGGATAGACTCCCTTTATCCAGCTTGAGGTTGCATGTATTGCTTTCGATCACCTTGCAAAACAACAAAAGAAATTTCCTGCGCTACAACGAATGGCGCAAGCAGATCTTCATCCAGAATTCGCCCAAAGATGCCCACGTCGTTTTATATCTGCTTCCCTGGCTTTTGTCGGTGAACCACCCTTCGGTACCCGGCTATCTCAAAGGGCAGAAACACCTTTTTAAAGTATTCGATATTGAAAACAACAGACAGATTATTCTGAGAGAGGGGCAGTATAAAAGACAACTCGGAATGTCCGACGACCGATTTTCCATCAGGCGCATACCCGGAGACGCGTATATTCTGGGCATATACACGATCGGCTCCGTCGGCACGGTAAGCCAGACCAGACTGTCTGATTGCGATATCTGGATTTGCATTGACAGGAGGCAGTTTGACGATGAGAGTTATTTCCAGCTGAGCCAGAAGCTCAATCTGATAAAAGGCTGGCTCGATGAGAAGATAAGAATTCCCGTTTACTTTTTTCTGACAGACGTGACGGATATCCGCGAGTGCAACTTCGGTGTCATTGACTTTGAATCAAGCGGATCGACACAGAAAAATGTATTGAAGGAGGAATTTTACCGCACCTCCATTCTTATTTGCGGGAAGATCCCCTTCTGGTGGGTTGCCTTCGATCCACGGGAGCCGGTGGATTACGGGAAGGCTTTCGAGCAGAACCTGACCAGCGGGTTCGGAGAATATGACCTGATTGATCTGGGCAATCTCGAAGAAGTTCAGCAGTCGGAATTCTACGGCGCCGCCCTGTGGCAGCTCAACAAGTCTTTAACTCATCCGCTAAAGTCCATCATCAAGATGCTTCTGCTCAAGATGTTTCTGGAAACGCCCCGTGAAGAGCTCCTGTGCAACAGATTTCGTGCCCTCATTCTGGGTGCGGCACCGCAAGATGAGCAGACGGATCCGAGTGTGTTTACCATGCAGGAAATCCTGGAGCATTATTCCACCAGGATGCAGCATGAACACTTCGAATTTTTAAAGAAGTGTTTTTACCTGCGCTGCGATTTAAAATTGATGACCAGAAAACAAACCCAGCGTGACATAATGGCGCTGGACATATTCAAAAAACATAAAATAGAACGCCGGATGATTTTCGAGCTAAACGATTTTGACCGCTGGGGGCTAGATGAGCAGGTTGATTTCGGCAGTCTGATGTTTGAACATGTCTCACAGATCTACCGCGACATCATTGAAATCCAGAAGGGCATGGAAGGGTATATTGCTCCGGACGATCTGGCCATCATCGGCAGAAAACTGGATGCCTCCATCACCGTCAAAGACTTCAAAGTGCCCATTTTGCACATGTCCACCGAAAATATCCGAAAGCCTTCGATGACTTTTTCATTCCACGAAGGTCAGTGGCGCGTCATGTCTTCGAGCGATCTTTCCTCAACGACCATCACCCACGATGACATGATCTTCTGCCTGGCCTATATTACCTGGAACGGGATTTTTGATCCGCAGGAGATCAGAATGAAGCCCAACCCCACGCCGGTCACCGTTCAGGAAATCATCAACATCGGGAAAATAATACAAAGCGTCTTCGGCACCTACGATATCGCCCGGGTTCATTTCGGCAAATTTCTGGAGCAGGAGGCGGTCAATAAAATGCTGATTATCATCAGCCTTGAAGAAACGCTCACCGATCTGGACATTCAAAGCATCGGCATCGTCTATAAGAACAACTGGGAAGAACTCTACGTAAGGCGTTTTTCATCCATCAGCAGGATGAAGTCGTTTTTTGCGAAAAACCGGAAAATAAAATCAGGCCTCGAAGTGCATTATTACATCATGCGTAACAAGCAATATTACGAAAAGATCATTGAACGCACAAAAAACGCCATCGAGCAGATGATCGGCTCCGAGTAGTCTCTGTTTTCAACCGGTCGACCGCTGTTCCGGCATCAATACAGTCGCTCATTCCAGCGCCAGCCGAAATCAAGGGGCATATCCGCCGGAGCTTCCAGTTCAATTACCGTTTCGATAATTTGAGTGTGACGGCCCGGCAGATCCACCATCCAGGCAAAAACCGATGAATCCTTTTGTGTCGGTGCGGGATTGTGCCTGTACACAAGTTTTATCCGTTCATCACCTGTTTGTGGGACAGGCTCCTCGATGCGCAAGCGGACAGGCGCGCCTCCCGTGTTTGCGGCCTCCAGACGCCAGATCCAGCGTCTCGTCTGTTTCTGGCGGAAAATTTCAGAAGCCCCCGATTGATCGCTGACGGTCGTTTGCTTCACCGCTACAAAAGGCGAGTTGCCGAAGTACACATCCGCCTCCTGTCCCGCCAAAGAGAAGATGCGTTTCCCCACAAGCGCTCCATCAATCACAAACGCCGCCTCGCCGGGGGGAATTTCCAGCGGTTGATCAAATTTCAACTTTGCCTGAACAAAAGCCTGCGGTGACAGGCCGGGCCGGGCCAGAAAAAGAAATTCGGCCCTCCACGTGTCGTCTTTGATTTTCAGACGCTGCCTCTGGCCCGCGCCAATCGTTACTTTGCCCATCGACCAGGTGCGGTAGGTTGTATGAACCGTCTCGACGGGGAATGCCGCCCCGTCATTTGCCGGTGCTGCCAGCATGGCAGCCGGTTTTGCCTCCCGCGTCGTCTTGTAGGCAATGGGAGGTTTGGGTTTGATGAGCCAGGGTGGTAAATCTCCCGGGGCGAAAGTGCTGACGGGCTGCAGCGTGGCCAGGCTCAGCCTGATATCGGTCCAGTCTTCTCCCGCGGACTGCCAGATCTTAGCATCCCATGAAAACACCACACGGCCGCCGGCAGGAAGCGCCTCCAGCCGGTACAGGGGCTGCCATCCGCATCCGGAAACGATATAGCTGTACCTTATTTCTGCATCGTGGCGGAGAGCCCCCGATATAAAGACCCGCGCCTCATGCGCTTTTTCGCTTTTTCCCGCCGCCTGCTCCAGGAGAGTCTCAAGTTCTTTTATCAGCTTATCGGATTTCTCTATTTCCGCCTCGACGCTGTTTTTTTCTGTCAGCAGGCGTCTGGTGTTTTTCCCGATTGCCGCGGCAAGTTGATCCGCTTCGGCGATGGTTTTCGCCTTGGCCTTGGCCTGCGATTGCCAGAACTGCAGTTGCGCCCCCAGTCCGCCTGCCTGCGCCAGGAGTGATTTTTTTTCATTTTTCGCCTTATCCAGGCGGGCGCGCAATTCGGCTATTCTGTTTTCATCCACACGTGTGATCTGCCTTATCTGAATATCATTTATTTTGGCAGCATCGGATGACACGGAGACGTTCAGAGACTCCGGGTCCGCCTGGGACGGTAAAATTATCGTCACCTCATGCTTGTCGGCTCCGCCTGGTCGCGGGTTGATTTTTTCGCTCCCCTCGACTTTTGCCGAGTGTGGAAAAAGCGTCACTTCTTTCACGGCGGCCACACAAATGCCGGCAGGGGCCGCAAGCCATAAAATCAGCGCCAACAGTGACACCGCCCGCAGGCACTCCGGACGATTCAGTCTCATCTTTTTTCTCTCCTTTACAGGTTCATACTTTTTTTGATACCGGCGGCGATCTCGCGCACGTTTTGCATGGCCGCCTGCTCATCTATTGTTAAAAGCCTGCGGTTTTCCATAACCACTTTTCCGTTTATAACAACCGTGTCCACATCGGCCCCTCCGGCCGCGTAGGCCAGATGCGAGTACTCACTGTAGATCGGAGTCAGATGAGGTTTGTCCAGATCCAGAAGAATGATATCGGCCTTCTTGCCGACCTCGAGTGACCCGGTCACATCTTCCAAGCCCAGGGCTTTGGCTCCTTCGATTGTCGCCATGCGTAAAACGGTGCGTGCATCCATAAGTGTCGGATCGAGGCGGGCCACCTTGTGAAGTTTGGCGGCCGTGTTCATCTCGCGGATCATATCCAGCGTATTGTTGCTGGCGGCCCCGTCCGTGCCCAGCCCTACCGTGACACCGGCTTTTTGCATATCCGGTACGGGCGCGATGCCGCTGGCCAGCTTCATGTTGCTGGCCGGGTTGTGAGACACCTTGCAGCCGTATTCGGCAAAAAGATTAATTTCTTCCGGCGACAGGTAAACACAGTGAAAGGCAAGCAGATTATTGTCCAGGCAGCCGATTTCCTGCAAAAAAGTCACCGGGCTTTTGCCCAGCTTTTCTTCGAGTTGCCCGCGCTCCGCCCTGTTTTCCAGAAGATGGACGCCCATCGGCAAACCATACTCGTCGGCAATCGCTTTTGCCTCGATAATCACCGGGGAAGAGCAGGTGTACAGCGCATGGGGCTCCACAATGATCCCCACCAGCGGATCGTCGCGCCAGCGCTCGGCGAGCATCCGCGTATAGGCGAGACCTTCAGCGGGTGATTTGCAGTTAGGCGAGGGGAAATCGAAAAGAACCTCCCCCACCAGACAGCGCATCCCCGCCTCACTGGCCGCACGCGCCGTCTCCTGTTCGAAAATATACATGTCGCAAAATGTCGTCGTGCCGGATTTGATCATCTCCGCGCAGGCCAGCAGGGAGCCCGAGTAGGCGAGGTGGGGATTTACATTTTTAGCCTCGGCGGGGAAAATGTAATTGTTGAGCCAGTCCATAAGCTCCATATCATCGGCGATGCCCCTGAAGCATGTCATGGCCGCGTGCGTGTGCGTGTTCACCAGACCGGGCATGGCCAGCATGTTCGCCCGATCAATGATTTTCGGTGCTGTGTAGCGTGAAAGAAGCTCGTCCTTTTTTGCGATATCCACAATCACGGACCCGTCAACGGCGATTGCCGCTTCCTCCAGACGGTTATCGGCCGCATCCATGAGCAAAATGGTACGCGCGCAAATGATGAGATCGATCTTTTTCGGCTGTTTTCCTTCCATGCGACACTGCTTACCATACAACCAAGCCCCCCTTCAACAGACAAAAACCGCCCTTCGACAAGCTCAGGGCAGGCCCTTCGACGGGTTTCGGGGTGAACGGTGATTTTCTGAAATATCAATTAGCAACAATAGAATACCAGCTATGAGCTAATCCTCTAACCATCAAATCATCCAATCTTCTAAACTTCTAACCCTCTAAACTTCTAATCATCTAATCCTCCGATCGCTCGGCCTGTCGAAGCGTCCTTTGGCCTTTAGCCATGAACGATGAGCTTTTATTCTCCACCTCCGCCGCCCTTCGACAAGCTCAGGGTGAACGGGGGACACGAAGGGGGCGCTTCGCGTTCTATTGACCGTTCAAAAAAATTCAAACCCGTTCGTCCTGAGCTTGTCGAAGGACGAACGGTAAACCACAAGGTGTGAGTTCATTCCCGCCCCCCCTTCGACAGGCTCAGGGCAGGCTTCGACAGGCTCAGGGTGCGCGGGCAGTTCTCCTATGCCCCATCAACCATCAACTATTCACCATCCCCCATCAATCACTTGACTTTCTTGTTGCATTGTCCGTTCAAAGTTGTA
>CAYWRV010000074.1:0-9700 GCA_964460865.1 uncultured Smithella sp.
AGCACCCCGAGCCGGTCCTCCCTGTTGAAATACTCCATCAGACTCTTGGCCATGGTCTTTCCCTCCTTGTTTTTATTGCCCGGGACTTACGCTTTGTCCCGCTGAAAAATAAATTTCATTCGATAAGCTTTTTCCTCACGGTGGTGTCTGTCACTTTCGGATGCCGAATGCCCTTTCCATCTGCTCGTGAAAAGAATCCACCTCGGCCACGGTGTAAATACAGGCCTGCCAGCCTTTTTGTCTGGCGCGTTCGACATTGCCGGGATCATCGTCGATAAATAAAATCTTCTGGGGTTTTGTTTTTAGTTTTGCCGCAATGTCATCAAAAAGAGTTGCGTCGCGTTTTCCTTTTCCCATGTGATAGCTGTTGAATACATGGTCGAAATATTTGAAAAAATCATCACGCGCGTCGAGCTGGTCGAGCCAGTCCGTCTGGTCGCTCAAAATGCCGATGGTGATCCCGCCAGCGTTCAGGCGCCTCGCGAGATCAATCATCCGCTCATCGAGGACGAAGTGCGACATGAGCTCATCGGCAAACGAGGTTTCGTCTCCGCGTATTCCGGTCCTTATTTTGAGTTCCCGCCAGAAATCATCCTGCGAGGCTTCTCCGAGGATGTAGCCTGTTTCATAGACGGTATCGGCTGCGGTCCGGATGAACTTATCGGAGTCAAGACCGTTTTCCCGAGCGATGAGGCTTAGCCCTTTTTTCCATCCCTCTGCCGAGAGCACCCCGCCGTAATCAAACAAAACGACTTCAGCCCCGCCACTTATAGAGCATGTTTCATCCATGTTTAACCTTTTCGTTGATTATTTGATATCCGCCGCTTCCTGCATGGGCCTGCTTTTTACAGGCCCCTCATGAACTCCGGCCGCAGGAGTCGCGGGTCCTGCCTGGAAATGAGCGCATCAAGCCGGCCGAGCATTTTGTCCTTGTCGCGCGGCAGTGTTCCGCGAATCGCAAAATAGTTGGAGGCGTGCATCGAGCTGAAAAAGCAGTTGGTGAAGCTTGAGAGCTCCACAAGTGAGCGAAGCTCCTTTAGCGAGTCAAAGGGTGTGACAAGTTCAAAGCTGCCGTCGAGAACTTCCTGATGCAACCGGGTTCCCGGCACCAGGGTCAAAGTGAGAGCTCCGACATAATCCGGGTCCATCCGGGTGAGGGCTCTGGCCGTTTCCTCGACATGGCCCTTGCTTCCCGCGACGCCTCCCAGTCCGAGAATCACGGTTACGGAAAGCAGTATGCCTGCCTCCTTGACTTTTTTAGCCGCCTCGACCATCTGGTCCTGATTGACGTTTTTTTTGATGTACTCAAGCACTTTGTCGTCGCCGCTTTCCACGCCCATATAGAGAATACCGAGTTTCTGATCCCGGAGTGCCTTTAACTCCTCTACACTGCGCCGGAGAATGTCCTGCGGCGTGGCGTAGCTGGCGATGCGCTCAATACGGGGGAATTTCGCGTTGAGATACTCAAGTGCTTCCAGAAGTTTGGGGTAGGGATAGACCAGAGCATCGCCGTCCTGGAGAAATACTTTTTTGCCGTCCCATCCGTGCGCGATGGCATAAACGATTTCCGGCTGGCCCGGTACCCACATACGGGAGTTGACGAACATCGATAGAGCGTCGATCTCGCGCTTGACGTCTTCGAGGTCGCGCAGACCCAGGTTGGTGAAGGAAAAATTGCAAAAGGTGCATGAATTATTGGAGCAGCCTGATGTGAGCGGCAGATAGTAACTCGCATGTTCGCTGGGGGGTCTGATGATGTCCGGTCTGACAAATGCCATTTTTAAATCCTTTTATTTTTAATGCGGCGCTAACATATAGACCTGTGAGGCCCTTTGTCAAGTGACGTCGTCCGACGCTTTCTTTAACCGACTGAGATCATTTGCTTTTGCATACATCGTACAAAAAGTTGCACTTTTGTTCACATGCCTGCTTGAGACCGATCGTTTCGGGACAATCCCACCGGCACGACAGTTGCTCCGCCTTGCATTTCAACTGTGAGCAGGAGGAGCACATAAAAAGAATTACCCCAATTGCCACCATTAAATAAATTTTCATTATTGACCCTCCCCTTGTGGATTTATCAGTCGCTCTTTTCCCACAGAAGGCTTTTTTTATGCAATAAAAATGTTGCCTGTTTAAGAGTTTCGCCTCCCGGCTCTGTTTAAATAAATCCGCCACTTTAAGCCTTGAAGGTGATTCACGTCACAAGGCCGGACAGCATTAATAGTTGATTTTATTACTAATGTTTTTTTTGGGTCGGCCGATTTGTACATCAGGAGGAAAAATTATGACTGCCATGGAAACCACTTATAAAAGCAATGACAAGCTCGTGGGAGTGCTCACGGTCAGGATTATGCAACGAAGAAGCCTGATGAGGCGAATCGGCCGCCGCCTGGGAGACGCCGCACGGGATGTGTCGCAAATTTCCACCCGTGAAAAATTGTTAAACAAAATATGCCTTACCATACTGGGACTTGCCGGAATCTATTTTATAGCCGGCATCATTTTACGGTGACCCTGAAGCCGCAGTAGTTTCCCGACGCAACATCTAAAAGAGCACCTGCTGCGATGCTCCGGCCGGGCAAAACGGGCGGCCTTTTCAATGAAGCTTTGCCTCTCTCGCGGGGCGACCGCGACCGATAATTTTCCCTTCTTTTCTAATATCGTTGCACGATAGAGCTTATTTTGTTAAAAATCTGGAAAACTAAAACCGGCATGGCCAGAGGCTTTCCGGAGAAAGGAACAAAATGCGGCAGATTCGAGAAATTCTTGAGGCAAAAAGTATGATTGTTATCGGGGCGTCGCGGGACCCGGAAAAACCCGGCGCGCAACTTCTCAGGGTCTTGCAGGAGGTCGGCTTTGCGGGCCGTATTGCCGGTGTCAATCCGCAGGGAGGTGAGATGTTCGGCATCAGGCTCTATCCGGGCGTGCAGGACGTGCCGTTTGAAGCCGACCTGGCGGTTTTGCTCATTCCGCCGCGGTTTGTTCCCGATGCTCTCCGGGATTGCGCGAAAAAAGGAGTCAAGGGAGTGGTTATTTCCGCGGAGGGGTTTGCCGAAACCGGAACAGAGGGGGCGGGCTATCAGGATGATGTACGCGCAATATTGAAATCGTCCGGCATGAGAGGGTTCGGCCCCAACACGCTCGGGCTGGTCAATACCGCCACCAAACTCACCACCTCGTATTTTGCTTCATCCCGGATGCTGGAGCCGGGGCCGGTCGGGTTTGCCGCTCAGTCCGGGATTTTCGTAGGCGCACTGTTGCGCTATCTCAGTTCAATCGAAGATCTTCGTCTTTCCAAGGGGATCGGTCTTGGCAACAAGGTGGACGTCAATGAATCCGATGCCCTGTCGTATCTGGCGGATGATGATCAGACGAAAATCATCGGGCTTTATCTGGAAGATGTGAAAGACGGAAAGCTGTTTGCCCAAACCCTTAAAAAAACGGTGCGGAAAAAACCGGTGCTGATTATTAAAAGCGGCAGGACGCAGGCCGGCGCCAGGGCTTCCGCCTCTCACACGGCCAGTATGGCGGTCGAAGATGCGGTGTTTGACGGTGTCGTCAGGCAGGCCGGGGGGTTACGGCTTGGCAGCATCGATGAATTTATCCGGACGCTGCGGGGCTTTCTCAAGATGCCTCTTCCGCGTGGCGGGCGGCTTGCCTATGTAACCTACAGCGGCGCGCAGGCGATCATGAGCATAGACGCCACAGTGGAAGAGGGGCTGGAAGTGGCAACGCTCGCCCGCGACACGAGTGAAAGAATCGGCCGGGTGATCGCAACCGCCTCAAAGATGAAAAACCCCATCGACATTTTTCCGGACTGGATGGCACACGGGTTTGAAAAAACCACCTCTGAAATTGTCGGGGCGCTTTTGGATGACAAAGGGGTGGACGGGATAATTTTTATTTCCGCCCCCGAAAAAAACCCCGCCATTTATCAGCCACTGGCGGATGTGGTCGCGGCCAACCGCTCCAAACCTGTGTTTGTTGCTCTTCTGGGAGACAAAGATGATAAACGTGACTGCGAGGCGCTGCTGGAAGCGGGGGGCATTCCCTGTTTTGATTTCCCGGAGCAGGCGGTCCGCGTTTTTGCACGCATGAGGCGCTATGCGATGGCGCGCGCGAGGCTTTAGCTCCGGTCTTTGGCCGCAAGCTTTATTTTACAGGAAGATATCGATAAAATCCGCGGCGGCCACCTGCTTTTTGTTTTTGATTGTACGCTTGCCGCCGGCGAAAGCAGTTTCCACGCACTGCCTGTATATCATGCAATTGCCGTCTTTATCCGGCCTGTAGCCGCGGCACACGCGCAGCACATCCGGGGAGATCTCGTCGATCAGGACGATTTTCCCGTCTCCATATTTGAGGCGGCCCAGCTCAAATTTTCCGTCAATGACATGCAGACCTCTTGCACTGAATTCATCTGACACGATTTGGGCGACTTTTTTCACAAGTTTCACGCTGTCGGATGTTTCCTTTTTTGTTAAAGCGCCGGTTTCCTCAAGCGCTTCTTTGGTAACCAGAATATCACTGTCCCCTTTGGTCCAGATCTCGGCCAGTCTGTTTAAGTTCCCGCAGGGCCGTACGAAAGGGTAGCGTCTCCAGAAACTGCCGGTTGCGTTATTTCGCCAGGTGAATTCAAGGTTCTGGAGCGGAGCGGCGCCGGCAAGCCAGGGCGCAGCTTCCTTCATGGAAAGAGGCAGGGCGGGCTCCACGATCATCTCATTGTCACCTATGGTATCGATATAATGAGTGGCGATCCCTCTTGATTGCAGCTGCCTGAAGAAGTGGGTGGCAAAGCGGCAGGCAATCGCTCCTTTGCCAGGAATTTCACCGACGACCTCATCGCGGCCGGGATCGAAAACGGCTTTTCCGTTTTCCATGTAACCTGTGGCCCTGTCGGTAAAGACAAGCCTGTACTTGCCCTTGTACCTGCCGCCGGTTATTTTGAAGACGTCTTTTGATTTTCCGCGATATACGAGGTTCTGTTGGGCCATTTTATTCTCCTTCCCCAAAGGGATACCCTGAATGTTTTAAGGCGGGGGCCGCCGCCTCCGCCCGCTATTAATAGATGATTGTTGTTTTTTCCCGCGACGTTAATCTCTTTGGTGGCTTTATTGTCTATCAGACCCACCCGCGCAGTTTCGCCGCCTGTGCCACACGGTTAATGGCGATGACGTAGGCCGCATCACGCATATAGAGCCCCTTTTCCAGGGCGAGTTTGTGTACCGCGTGGAAAGCGGAGGTCATCTTGAAATCGAGCTTCTCCAAAACTTCTTCCTTGGGCCAGAAATAGTTGGTGTTGCACTGTACCTGTTCGAAATAGCTGCAGGTCACACCGCCGGCATTGCACAGAAAGTCCGGCACCAGATAGATGTTTCTGGCTTTGATCAGCTCATCGCAATCAGGCGTGGTCGGTCCGTTGGCTCCTTCGCAAAGCACACGCACTTTATTACCAACTTTGGCGAAAGTTGCGGGCGTCACCTGATTTTCCAGGGCGCAGGGAAGCAGAATATCGACTTCCTGGGCGATCCAGGCATCGCCGTCGAGCAGTTCGCAGCCGAGCCGGAGCGCCTTTTCCTTGTCGATAGTTCCGAAAGAATCCTTGATTGAGGCCATCTGTTCGATATCGAGACCTTCTTTTTTGCGGAAGGTATAGGATTTTTTGTCGTTATTGTCCCAGCAGGCGATGGCGATCACCTTGCCGCCCATGGCGGAATACAGACGTGTGGCATATTCGGCGACATTTCCAAATCCCTGAAAGCTTGCCGTGGTCGTTGCTATATCTATGTTCAGAGCTTTCAATGCCTCACGCAATGTATAAATGACACCGTATCCGGTGGCTTCGGTGCGCCCCAGAGAGCCGCCCATTCCGACAGGCTTTCCGGTGATGACTCCCGGATAATGACCGCCATAAATCGTTTCGAATTCATCCATCATCCATAACATATGCTGATTGTTGGTCATGACATCGGGGGCCGGCACGTCCTGGACCGGTCCGATATTTTTAGCTACCTGCCGGACATAGCCGCGGCAGAGCCTTTCCTGCTCGGCAAGCGACATCTGGCGGGGGTCGCAAATTACTCCTCCCTTGCCGCCGCCCAACGGGATATCTACAACCGCGCACTTCCAGGTCATCCACATCGACAGGGCGCGGATTGTGTCCACTGTTTCCTGCGGGTGAAAGCGGATACCTCCCTTGGCCGGTCCGCGCGCATCATTGTGGTGAATTCGGTAGGCGTTGAAAATCTTCGTTGTCCCGTTATCCATTTTAACCGGTACCGTAAAATGATATTCCCGGCTCGGCTGCCGCAACAAATCACGGGTTGCCTGGTCAAGGCCGATCTGATCGGCCACCTTGTCAAACTGCATCTGGGCCGATTCGTAGGCATTGTAGGATTCTTTTGTCATCTTTGATAACCTCTCTTTCTCGTTGTTTGCAAAGCGATGGATTCTGGTGATCCGGCGCGCGAAAGCCGCACGCCGTTTCCCGCTCCCCTGCGGCCGCTTTAAGTTCAGAGGTCTCAGAAGGAGAATTTCCCCGACAGGCCGCGAAGTATATTGAGCTGACTTTTATGTGTCAAGAAATTTGTTGGCGCCCAAAGCCGAAACAGTAAACGGTTCGGGCAAACCGTTTTGGTGAGGCGGGAACTAAGGCGCATGTCCCGGGTGACGGATAAAAAAGGGGAGCCTTCAAGGCTCCCCTTTCGAAGGAGGGGCGGGTGCATTGGCTGATGGGACATACCCGCCCTGGTTCCTCATTCTAATCTACGCCTGGGATATATCCCCTGCCGCGCATCATGTCGCCCCGGTATCCAAAGCCGGGACCCCCGCACCCGGGCCAGTATCCCGGACCGAAACCGCCCCGGCCTCTGATGCCATGACGGGGACCGAACCCGTAGCCTCCGCCCCATCGTAAATCGGCGAGTTTTTCATTTTGCTCCGGAGTGAGAACGGAGCGGATTTCCAGCCTGAGCGTTGTAGCCCGGTCCTCCATTTCACCACGCAATGCTCTTAATTCGCGCTCGGCGGCTGTGATCTTGTCTTTATCCGGATTGGCCGCCAGCCAGAGTCTGCGGATTTCCGTAGATTTGTCATAAATGTTTTCCCGTAGCTGTCTGGTCGCCTTGTAGTGCTCATCCTGCAGAGCTTCGATTTTGGCCTTCTGCTCCGTCGTTAGATTCAGTTCACTCCAGACGCTGCCCCGGCTGTAATTCCAGCCTTTGCCTTTCCAGAAGCCCGGACCCCAGGCAAACGCCTGAGAAGCCACAAGCACTCCCAGGACGACTGCCGTCATTATCAAGGTTAATTTTTTCATGGTTGGTCTCCTTTCGTATGATTTATGCTAACCTTTCGACGGGTTTAACTGCATACGACATGCCACATGGAGCAAGTGTCGGTAACCATGGAGAAAATGCTGGACGCGGCTAAATAAGGTTTGCCTTTTGACATGAATATGTGGATAATCACTACCCACTTCAAGTATCCAGTGGTGCAATTGTAACCGGAAGGTTCGGAGCAGGCGCATGAACAAAGGAAAAAAGAAAAAACCCCGTCTCGATATTTCCGCCTGGGTCCTGCTAGGTGCGGTGGGAGTCGTGATTGTCATGCTCACGATGATGATTTTTATGCAGTACCAGCAGAGAAAGAATCAGGCGGTCACCCTTTTTGTCGAAAAAGGCACAACTCTTATCCAATCCTTTGAAGCGGGGTTGCGTTGCCGGGCGGATATTGAAGGCATTTTTCACATGCAGAAGCTGCTTATGGAAACAGCCGACCAGCCGGACATTGATTATATGATCGTGACGGACAGACAGGGAAACATCGTGGCCGACAGTGACCCGGTTATGGTGGGCACGAGCTACGGTCTGGATCTGGCACTCAAAAACGAAGACGATATACGACAGGTGCAGTGGCGGCAAAGCGCCAACCCCGAAGGAGCAGACACCTTCGAGGTTTACCGGCTGATTACCACACAACGCGGCCGGGCAGAATCTGACGCTCCGACACTCGTTGTCTTCATAGGCTTTAACATGGATAAAATTGAAAAGGCATCACGCGAAGATGCCTTCAGAACAGTTTTCTTTGCCGTGATTCTGGTGGTGATCGGCTCTTTTGCCATCGTATCCCTGTTTTTGGTGCAGGCCTACCGGCATACACGAGCCTCTCTTTCCCGCATCACTTTGTTTTCTGAAGCGCTGGTTAAAAATCTGCCCATCGCTCTTCTGGCGGTGGACAAGACAGGCAGAATCACCGCCTGCAACCAAGAGGCGGGAGAGCTTCTTTCCTGCGATGCTCAAACTGCGGTCGGCCGGGACGCCTCTCGGGTGCTGCCCGCCTCTTTCAATGAGCTGCTGGAGAAAATCGAACGTCAGGAAACGCCGGTGGAGGCGGATATTTCGGTGCCTTCTGTAACGAACGGGGCGGCCACGTGGGAGGTGGTCGGAGCGGCTTTTGCCGATGACGGGGTCTCCGAGGGCAGGATTCTCCTGGCGCGAAATGTGACGGCATTGAGACAGATGGAACGCGAAGTAGCCCGCAGCCGGCACCTGCATGCCATCGGGTCTCTTGCAGCGGGGGTTGCGCACGAAATCCGCAATCCGCTGAGCTCCATCAAAGGATTTGCCGTCTATTTCAAACAAAGGCTTGCCGGAAACAGGGAAGACGAGGAAACGGCGGATATCATGATCGCTGAAACGGAAAGGCTAAACCGCGTCATCAGTCAGCTCATCGAATTTGCCCGCCCCATGACGCTGGCCAAAGAGCCGTCGGATCTTGCCGATCTCGTCACACAGACGCTGCGGCTGACACAGGCGGAGGCGAAAGCAAAAGATATAGAAGTAAGCCTGAACGCGCAGGAGCACCTGCCGAAAGCGATGATTGACCCGGACAAGGTAAAGCAGGTGCTCATAAATATCTTCCTCAACGCTTTTTCATCCATGGGCGCGGGCGGGAAGCTTGCGGTGTCTTTGTCCCGGCAAAACGATTTTCTGGAGATTGTCGTTACCGATACGGGAAGCGGCATCAGTGACGAAGACCTGCCGCGGATTTACGATCCCTACTTTACATCCAAACCGGCCGGGACGGGCCTGGGTCTGGCTGTGGCACAGAAAATCATGGAAGCGCACGGAGGTTCGATTAAGATCGAGAGCCGCGCGGGTGAAGGCACCAGTGTCACACTTGGCTTTCCTCTGTCGACAAAGGAGGCATGAAGTGCAAAAAGATCTGGAAATTTTGATTGTGGATGACGATTCGGCGCACCGGGTGATGCTCAAAAAACTCATCGGTGGCTGGGGCTATCGTGTTTTCGAGGCGGATGACGGAGCGGTAGCCATTGAAGAGGCGGCACGTCGATCTTTCGATCTGATTCTGATGGATGTCCGTATGGTGAACATCTCCGGGATAGAGGCGCTCGAGAGGATCAAAGCAACCAATCCCGCCATTCCGATAATCATTATGACTGCTTACGCTTCTGTGGAAACGGCTGTGAGCGCGCTTAAAAAAGGCGCCTATGATTACCTTACCAAGCCGCTTGATTTTGACGAATTGCAAATCAAAATAGCCAGGGCGACGGAACATAACCGGCAGAAAAAAGAAATCGAATACCTGAGGGAGAGACTCGGTGAAAAGTTCGACCGCCACAACATCATCGGGCAAAGCGCCGCGATGACCAGACTGCTGGAGATGGTCGAACAGGTGGCGC
>CAYWRV010000075.1:0-9647 GCA_964460865.1 uncultured Smithella sp.
CCCCGGTCACGGCAGGTGCCATCGTATTTGGGTTTTCTGCCTTCGGCCAGCGCCGTATTTCTTTTGTTTTCCAGCTCTTCGGGTGTGCAGGTGCAGTAGTAGGCCCTGCCTTCGCCAATGAGTTTTTCGACCATTTCACGGTGGATGTCCACTCGCCTGGCTTGAAAATACGGTCCTTCATCCCAGGAAAGCCCCAGCCAGGTCATGGCATCGAGGATGGCCCGGGTTGATTCATCGGTGGAGCGCTGCTGGTCTGTGTCTTCGATTCTCAGGACGAATTCACCGCCGTGGTGGCGGGCAAAAAGCCAGCTGAAAAGGGCTGTTCTTGCTCCCCCGATATGCAGGTAACCGGTAGGGGAGGGGGCGAAGCGGGTGCGTATCTTTGCGGTCATGATATATCCCTTGTTTTTGCGGCTTTTATAGGGCTGCGGACATTCATTTGTCAAGGAGCATTTGGGCCTGTCGGGTCAAAATCTGCTTGACAATACCGTGATTTTATCATTTACTTCGCCACTTGATGCGTCGGGCTTAAATTATTTCAAGGCAGTTGGGGCTCATGTCCGATTCTTTGAAAATTAATCTGATGATTCTTCCCGAAGAAGGGTTGAAGATTGCTTTTTCGCCTGATGACGAGTGGCTGCACCGTCAGCTTCCCGTGGAAGAACTGCCTGATTTTTCACTGGCCGGGGCGGATGTACGCTGCCATATCACCAGGTCCGGCGACACTATTTATATACGTGGAGAACTGGCCGCGCAAATCAGCCAGGAATGCGGCCGCTGTCTGGAACCGGCGACGGTTGCCATCGGCGGTGATTTTGCATATACGATGCTTCCGGCAAAACCACAGACCGCCCCTGATCTGGAACTGACCACTGAAGAGCTGGAAACAGGATACTACAGCGGTGATTTTATCGATCTGGCGCCTATCGTCTGCGAACAGATCGTTTTGCAGGCCCCGATGAAGGTTTTGTGCCGTCAGGAGTGCCGGGGGCTGTGTCCGCACTGCGGCACGAACCTCAATACCGTCTCATGCAACTGCCGCGAGGAGGCTATCGACGCCCGTCTGGCGGTGCTGAAGAATTTTAAAGTTAAAAAGAAAGAAACGAAAAGAGGGTAATTAAAATGCCAAATCCAGTAAAAAGACATTCCAGGTCGAGACGAAATATGCGCAGAGCGCATGACTTCCTCAAGCAGCCGCCCATGTCGGCCTGTCCGCAGTGCGGCGAGCCGAAGATGCCTCACCGAGTATGTCCCAACTGCGGTACATATAAGGGCAGGGAAGTCATCCCGGCGGAGAAGCTTTCTTAAGGTACATATCCCGGGGTGGCGGAATACGCCGGCATCCGTGTGCAGCCTCACAAAGACTTCCTGCAGGCGACAGGCGGATTGGCACAGGGTGTCCCGCGCCTTTATCCGCACAAAAAAATAAAGATTTTTTTTGAAAAAACAGGTAATAGGTTCAGCGCCTGTTATTTTTTATGTAATCTATTTTAAACGAGGGGGAGAAAACTTATGACCTTAGAAGAGCAAGTCATCAAAGTTGTGGCGGAACAGCTGGATGTGGCTCCGGAAAAATGTAAACCGGAAGCGTCGTTTATTGATGATCTGGGCGCCGATTCTCTGGATCTGGTCGAGCTGATCATGGAGATGGAAGAGGCTTTCGGCGTGGAGATCGCCGACGAGGAGTTGGAAAAAATCAGAACGATCAAAGACGTTATTGATTTCCTCCAGAAAAAAGGCATCAGCTGATCTTTTGCTCAAAGGGATAATAATCAATGAAAAGGCGTGTGGTTGTTACGGGCCTCGGAGCTATGACTCCGCTTGGCAATTCGCTTGAGGAATCATGGGCCGGCGCAGTCGCCGGGAAATCAGGTATCGGCCCCATCACGCGGTTTGATGCTACCGGCTTTTCTTCCCGAGTCGTGGGAGAACTCAAAAACTTCGACCCCACACAGTATGTCGAGAAAAAAGAAATCCGGCGCTACGACAATTTTGCAATTTATGCTCTGGCCACGGGGCAGATGCTCATGCAGGATACTGCTCTGACCATCACGCCCGAGATTGCCGAGCGTGTCGGCGTGCTCATCGGCACCGGCATGGGGGGGATAAAGACCCTCGAGGACGAGGTAGAGGTCCTTCATCAGACCGGGCCGCGCAAGGTGTCGCCTTTTGCCGTTCCCGCCATTGTTCCCAATCTCGGTTCCGGCCATGTTTCCATACGATTTGGCGCCAAAGGGCCCATAGATTGCTCGGTTACCGCCTGCGCGTCCGGTACCACCGCCATCGGCAATGCCTACAGAACAATTCTCTACGGAGATGCGGATGCCATGATTACCGGTGGTGTCGAAGCCCCGGTTACGCCGCTGGGTGTGGCCGGCTTTTGTGCGATGCGTGCCTTGTCCACCCGTAACGACGAGCCCGAGAGGGCCAGCCGTCCTTTCGACCGGGCCCGTAACGGCTTCGTCCTTGCCGAAGGGTGTGGCCTTCTGATGCTCGAAGAGCTGTCTTTCGCGCTGGCGCGCGGCGCGAAAATTTACGCGGAGCTCATCGGTTACGGTTGCACGTCGGATGCTTTTCATATGGCCCAGCCGCCGGCCGGGCACGAAGGAGCCGGCCGCAGCATGCAGGCCGCAATTCGTGACGCGGGTCTGGAAGTGACGGACATTGATTATATCAACGCCCACGGCACATCCACGCCGCTGAACGACCTCTACGAAGCGCAGGCGATCAGAAACCTCTTTGGCGCACATGCCGACAGGCTTATCGTCAGCTCAACCAAATCGATGACCGGTCACATGCTAGGCGCCACCGGCGCGGTCGAGGCGATTTTTTCCATCAAGGCACTCCAGGAGGGTATCATTCCCCCGACCATTAACCTCGACGACCCGGACGATGGCTGCGACCTCGATTTTGTGCCGAACACCGCCCGCCATCATACGATCAATACCGCGATGTCCAACAGCTTCGGTTTCGGCGGCGTAAACGCGGTGGTCATCTTTAAAAAATTTCAGCCTTGATCATATCTGGAGGAACTCAACACATGTCATTTTTAGAACAAGTTGACCCGGAAGTCGCCAAAGCAATTGACCTGGAAACAAGGCGTCAGGCCGGCAAGCTGGAACTGATCGCTTCGGAAAATTTTGTCAGCGAAGCGGTTTTAGAAGCCCAGGGATCGGTGATGACCAATAAATACGCGGAAGGCTACCCCGGCCGCCGCTACTACGGCGGCTGCGAATATGTGGACATTCCGGAGAGCCTGGCCATTGAACGATGCAAACAACTTTTCGGTTGTGATGAGGTCAATGTACAGCCGCACTCCGGCACGCAGGCCAATATGGCGGTTTATTTCGCGGCCTGCTCCCCCGGTGATACCGTCTTGGGGATGAATCTGTCGCACGGCGGCCATCTGTCGCACGGCTCGCCCGCGAATTTTTCCGGCAAATATTATAACATCGTTCCCTATGGAGTCAACCGCGACACGGAGACCATTGATTATGACCAGATGGCGAAAATCGCCCGGGAGTGTAAACCGAAAATGATCGTCGTAGGAGCCAGTGCCTATCCACGCACGATCGACTTTAACAAGTTCAGAGCTGTCGCCGACGAGGTCGGAGCGGTGATCATGGCCGACATCGCCCATATCGCCGGTCTTGTGGCGACCGGTCTGCACCCCTCGCCGGTCCCTGTGAGTGAATATGTCACCACGACGACGCACAAAACATTGCGCGGGCCCCGGGGCGGGCTGATCATGTGCAAGGAACCCTATGCCAAAATTCTCAACAGCCGTGTTTTTCCGGGCATGCAGGGCGGCCCGTTGATGCATATCATCGCCGCCAAGGCAGTTGCGCTCAAAGAGGCGCTGAGTCCGGAATTTGCCGGCTATCAGAGGCAGATTGTGAAAAACGCCCAGGCCATGGCGCAGCAGCTCAAAGATGAAGGGTTTCGCCTTGTATCGGGTGGTACAGACAATCACCTGATGCTCGTGGACCTGACGACCAAGGGGGTGACGGGCAAAGATGCGCAGGAGGCGCTCGACCGCGCCTCGATCACCGTCAATAAAAACGGAATTCCCTTCGACACGCAGGGGCCGATGGTCACCAGCGGCATCCGCATCGGTACGCCGGCCCTGACCACACGCGGCATGAAGGAAGCTGAAATGCGCCTCATCGCCTCGCTGATTGCCGATGTGATCAACAACATAAATGATGAGCAAAAAATTCAAGCCGTGGCGGGAAAGGTAAAGGAACTTTGCGCCCGCTTCCCCCTCTACGCGGACAGAATAAAATGATAGGTCTCCGGAGCGGCGCATGCCGGGCGGCTTATCAGAAAGCGTGTAATTTATGACGCAACACAAGCACGCGCCGCCTGGTCATTTGCCGGCACGAACCGACCCGCGCCCTGACTGGGATACATATTTTCTGGATATTGTCGATCTGGTATCACGGCGCAGCACCTGCTTGCGGAGGGCTGTGGGGGCGGCCCTGGTGCGCGACAAAAGGATTCTCGCCACCGGGTATAACGGCGCCCCTTCCAAATTGCAGCACTGCCTCGATATCGGCTGCCTGCGCGATGAGCTGCAGGTACCCTCCGGCCAGCGTCATGAGCTGTGCCGCGGTCTGCACGCGGAGCAAAACGCGATTATTCAGGCGGCGCTGCATGGTGTCAGCGTGAAGGATGCCACTTTGTATTGCACCAACCACCCGTGTATTATCTGTACTAAAATGATCATCAATGCCGGTGTGTCGCGCATCGTCATCCGCGACGGTTACAGCGACGAGCTGGCCGTGCAGATGCTTCAGGAGGCAGGCATTGGCGTTATAAGGCTGGAGAAATGATCAGGGAGCGGAAACGGTGAAGACATGAAGTGTCCTTTTTGTGGCAGCGCGGAAAACAAGGTGATTGATTCCCGTATCAGTAAAGACGGCAAAGCCATCAGGCGGCGCCGGGAGTGTCTCGGCTGTCAGAAGCGCTTTACGACTTATGAATATGTGGAGGATATTCTGCCGATGGTCGTCAAAAAAGACGGCCGGCGCGAACCGTTTGACCGCACCAAAATCCGCAACGGTGTGAGGACAGCCTGCGAAAAGCGCCCTATCAGCATGGATGCCATCGAAAAACTGGTTGACGACGTGGAGGCAGCCTGTCAGGAGATGCAAAGTGAGGAAATCCTCTCGTCGGTCATCGGCGAAAAGGTGATGAATGAACTAAAGGGGCTGGACGGGGTGGCTTATGTCCGCTTTGCCTCGGTTTACCGCCAGTTTCGCGACGTGGCGGATTTTATGTCCGAACTCAACGCTCTTGTAAACAAAGGCGGGGAATAATGTTTACCGGTATCATCGAGGATCTGGGGAAGGTGATGCGTCTCACCATGAAGGGGGCGGATGCGCTTCTGGAGGTGGAAACGGCCATCGATCTGAGCGAAGTGTCTATCGGCGACAGCATCGCGGTCAACGGCGCGTGTCTGACGGTGACGGCCAAAACCGCCAAAACATTCACCGCCGATGTGTCCGCCGAGTCGCTGGCGCGTACGACGCTGGGCAATCTGCAACCGGGCGGGCGTGTCAATCTGGAAAAATCGTTGCGTGTGGGAGGTTTTCTGGGAGGGCATTTTGTCCTGGGGCATGTGGACGCCAAGGGGCGCATTTTGAGCAAAACGCAAAAATCAGGTTCGATGATTTTTACCATCGCCGTTGATGAGTCGGTGGCCCGCTATATTGTCGAGAAAGGGTCGGTAGCCGTTGACGGTATCAGCCTGACGGTCAACAGGGTTGAAAAAGGCCGGTTTTATGTTAATATTATTCCCCACACGGCTGCCAACACGACATTGGTCGGGAAAAAAGAAGCTGACCTGGTAAACATCGAAACGGACATTCTGGGCAAATATGTGGAAAAACTGTTGCAAAGGCCGGGGGGAGTCGATAAGAATTTTCTCGCCGAGCATGGTTTTATTAAATAAGAAGGAAGTTACATGACAGTCAGTAAAATTTCAGAAGCGATCGAGGACATCCGCAACGGGAAAATGGTAATTCTTGTGGATGATGAGGACAGAGAAAATGAAGGCGATCTGTGCATGGCGGCGCAGTTTGTCACACCGGAAGCGATAAATTTTATGGCGAGACTGGGCCGCGGGCTCATCTGCCTGACGATCAATGAGGAAATTGCCGCGCGGTTGAAGCTCTTTCCCATGGTGAAGGATAATCAGTCACGCTTCGGTACGGCGTTTACCGTTTCCATTGAAGCGCGCCACGGCGTGACGACCGGTATTTCGGCGGCGGACCGTGCCACGACGATCCTGGCGGCGGTGAATCCGGCAGGGAAGGCAGATGATATTGTCAGTCCCGGCCATGTCTTCCCGATTATTGCCCGTAAGGGCGGTGTTCTGGTGCGTACCGGACAGACGGAAGGTTCGGTGGATCTGTGCCGGCTGGCGGGCCTCACTCCCGCCGGCGTGATCTGTGAGATTATGAAGGATGACGGCACGATGGCCAGAATGCCGGATCTGGAAATATTTGCGCGGGAACATGGCCTGAAAATCTGTACCATCGCGGAGCTGATCGATTACCGGATGCAAAATGAGTCGCTGATCCGGCGTGTGGCCGAGGCGAAGCTGCCTACTCTCTACGGCGGTGATTTCAAAATCATTGTGTATGAGAACGACGTGGATGAAATGCAGCATATCGCGCTGGTGAAAGGTGAGATCGCCAAAGACGACCGTGTGCTGGTGCGCGTGCATTCAGAGTGCTGCACGGGCGATATTTTCGCCTCCGCCCGTTGTGACTGCGGTGACCAGCTGCACCGCGCGATGGAGATGATCGAGGAGGAAGGCAAGGGCGTGATCGTCTATATGCGGCAGGAGGGGCGCGGCATCGGCCTGGTCAATAAAATAAAGGCCTACGCCCTGCAGGATGAGGGACACGATACGGTCGAGGCCAACATTGCGCTGGGCTTCAAGCCTGATTTGCGCGACTACGGCATCGGGGCGCAGATTCTGGCGGATCTGGGCGTGCACAAGATGCGGCTTCTGACCAATAACCCCAAAAAGATTGTCGGTCTGGAAGGTTACGGCATCGAAGTGACCGAGCGGGTGCCGATTGAAATTCCCCCCAACGAAAATAACATCCATTACATGACGACTAAAAAGCGGAAGATGGGTCATATCTTGGATCTTTAAAATGCAGCAGGGGCCTTGCCGCCCCGAATGAATCAAGACAAGGATGGTGCTCAAATCATGCCGAAAATTATTGAAGGAAAGTTTGTTGCCAAGGGAATGAAGTTTGCGATCGCCGCCAGCCGCTTCAACGATTTTATCAGCGGACGGTTGATCGAGGGAGCAGTGGACACGCTATGCCGGGCCGGGGCGGACGAAAAGGATATCGTGATTTTCAAGGTGCCGGGCGCTTTCGAGCTGCCGCTTACGGCCAAAAAGCTCGTGCAGACTTCCCGCTATGATGCGGTGATCTGTCTGGGTGCGGTGATCCGTGGCGCCACGCCCCACTTTGAATATGTGAGTGCCGAAGTGTCCAAGGGAATTGCCAGCGTTGGCCTGGAAGCGGGCATTCCGGTGGTCTTTGGTGTGCTGACGACCGACACGATCGAGCAGGCCATTGAACGCGCCGGCACGAAGTCCGGCAACAAGGGAGCGGATGCGGCGATGGCGGCCATCGAAATGGTCGACCTGTTCAAAAAAATGAACGTTTAGTTTCAATGAAAACGACGCAGGCGGCCCGTCGCCCGCGCGGGATAGAGGCACCGGATGCACGGCAGGAGAAGGGCGCGTGAAGTCGCCCTGCAGGTTCTTTACAGTTTGAACTTTGTAGCACTCGATGTGGAAAAAGCTCTCGAGCTTTTCTGGGGAAATTTTGTGGCGCCCCGGTCGGCCCGGGAATTCGCGGCCACTCTGGTTGAAGGCACCTGGCACCACCGCGCCGAATTGGACGAGCTGATCGCCGGTTGCTCGGACAACTGGTCGCTGGCAAGGATGTCGAAGGTCGATATCAGTATTTTGCGTATGGCTTCTTTTGAATTTCTATACCTGAACGATATTCCACCCAAAGTGACCATCAATGAAGCGGTGGATCTGGGAAAAACATTCGGCTCGGAAAATTCCGGTGCTTTCATCAACGGCATTCTCGATGCCATCAACATAAAAATCAGCGGCAAAAATGAAACTGCGTCTGACCACCCATCCCCCCGACCGGGAAGAGCATAAATGCTTGGTACTCGGTTTTTTCAGCGATGAGCGCCCTCCACGAGGGCCTTGCGGCCTTGTAGATTGGCGGCTGAACGGATTGATTTCCAGGGAAATCAGGCAGGCCCACATCGGCGGTGCGCTTCAGGAGAAAGTGGTGATTCCCAAACCGGAGCGGATAAACACGGAGATGCTCATTTTGTTCGGCGGCGGGCCGGTGACGGACCTGTCCTACAACCGGGTTTACGATGCAGCCTATGAGATGGCCAATACAGTTGACTCTCTGAAATTAAGCGATTTTTCCTTTGACCTGCCGGGTGAGGGGCGCGTTTTGCTCAGCTCATCAGGTATGTTCGAGGCTATGGTGGCAGGCTTTTTTGATTTTCTTTCCGGCGATGTCAGCAAGCTCGAGGCGATGAACATCTGTCTTGTAACCGCAAAGGAGCGCCTGCCGGAAATTGCGGACGGCATTGCCAGGTTCAACAAAAACATCCGGCATCACGGCGCGGTGGATTTCAGCCGGATGGAATCGTATCTCGCCGAGCTTTCCTAGCACGGGTTTGGGCCTGTTCATGGCCGCCGCAGCTTTCGCGTCGGATCAGTCCATATGCTCCCAGGACAGCCGGGCCGGCTGCCTGCCTAAGAGTACCATGCCGAAATGTTCGTATTTCTCCCCGGTTTTTGCATCCAGATCATGCCAGCGTGCCAGAAACTCGCGTTCACGCAGCCAGGTGCGTCGGATCGTTGCCGGGTCCTCGAACAGAAGCACATCTTTGCTGAAGCCGATGACAATGGCGTAGTGGCCGTCTTCCCAGTCGCGGCGCCAATCGTCAAGCGTCATGTAGCGGTCGGCCCAGGCCTGCACCAGCACGATGACGGGAGTGCCCGCGCCGACAAACTGCTTCACCCGGCTGAGCGGCCACTGTGTGCCGGCCTGCACCTCAAAGCCGTATTTTTGCGCGGCGGCGATCATCGCCTGCGGGGGCGTGCCGCTTTCTTCGGTGGTGCCCAGTGTTTCGATGAGCTCCTCGCGGTCCACCTCCGCACCGTAAAAAGTCATCACGTTCATAAGCGCCTGCACGCCGCAGTCGTAGTCATAGACCTGCTTGCCGATGTGCAGGTCGATCATGGTGATCTTCTCTGATTCGAGCAAAGACTGCAGCGTCGCGGCCAGCGATTCGGCGAAGGCGCGTCTCAAGTGGTTGATGCGGTGGACATCGGGTGTACCATCCGCATTTCTGAACAGTTGCTCGTTGGTTTCCTGAATGAACGCCGGCGCCCGCGCGCCGGCGCGCTTGAGGGAATTGACCGAGTGAGCCGCGCAGATGTGTCCGTGCACATGGACATATTCAGAGGCATTTACAGTCACCAGGACATCCGGAAGGCGCCGTCTGAGTTCGTCGGCGTAGGTTTCCACAATGACGTCGGGGCAGTAATACAGGGGTTTATCGTCACCCGG
>CAYWRV010000076.1:0-9632 GCA_964460865.1 uncultured Smithella sp.
CGCACTCTTTTTAGCAGTTGGTCATAACTTGGCTTTTTTGTCATAACACTCCTGAATTATACAGCGCACAAAACATTTTGTCTCAAGGGAGGCGATGCCTTAAGGAGCACCGGAAATTCTTGAACCTTGCCCCGCCTCTAGTATCTCGTCACATGATGCTCGGCGAGGCCGAAAAAATCCCTGACATGGTGGATTCGGCCCTCCTCGGAGGTGAGCGTCCCGTTGTAATAGCCGAAAGGCTGTCTGAAATCGGAGCGGATGAGGCCGGCGACACTGATGCTCTCGGCACGCTCGCCCACCGGACGAAACGTGAGATCGGCCCTGCCGTCCGCTGTTTTCATCTTCCAGGGTCCGAGAGGATCATCAAAGCTGAAGCGCGCCTCCTTCAGGCATGTAATTTTTCCGCCGATCCAGATGCAATTTTCGTTGGCGTCGCTGTCGTCCGCGATCATGTTTTGGCACAGATTGAAGGCGAGAAGCTCTCCGTCTTCATTATAGGCGGCGGCAGTCGCCCATTTCCAGAAGCTCACATAGGGATAGAATGTTTTTTGCTCATCAATCAGAGTGAGACAGTTTTTTTCCTCCAGAACGATCTCCTGCGAGCCGGCCATGATGCGGCCGGAGGCGGGAACGGCAGTCTTGTGGGTGTAAAAAGGACGCCGGCGGGTGATAGGCGAGACCTGCACCAGCGGCTCGAAGCGTATCAGGTCTTCATGGACGATAATCTCTCCCCGTACCGGCGGTTTTTCCCTTTTTTCTTCGATATCGACGGTTATGCGGTGAAATCCCCCGTTCAGGTTGTTTTCAAACGAAAGATTGTAGCCCTCCGCCTTGAAGAAACAGCGGTCATTATAAACCTCGCGGGCGACACGGATGGATTTCCCGGATGACTGTCTGCTGTGCTCAAAGCGTGTGTTTTTCTGCCGGTCGTAGATATAGAAAAAAGAAATGCCCATGAATTTGGCATCGAAGATGACCATGCCGATATAGTGGTAAGGGGTAACAATGCCGTAATGCTGCCATTCCTTGAGACGGAAGTTCTTCCAGAAGCGCGGCGCGCCTGTGGCATACAGGGGGGCATCAAGAATGTTGGCGTTATGAAACGGGACTTTGAAGGTTCCGAAGTTTACCGAACCGCCCTTCCCGACCAATTTCTCCGGCGTTGCCTCTACTCTTCTCAAGACGGTCCCCCCGGAGGTAAGCGGTCAGTCCTGAACCTTTGGCAGGTCTGGAAAATTTTTGTCCAAAACGGCATTCCACTTATCGACATACGAGGCGACTTTTGCCATCAGCTCAGAAATGTCTCCCTCGATTGTTATGGAATGAATTTTGTCTCCCTGCTCGATGGCATTGACAATGCCCTGATCGATTTCTCCGACAACCTCGCCGAAGACCGTGTGCTTGTCGTCAAGCCACGGTGTGGCTACATGCGTGATAAAAAACTGGCAGCCGTTGGTTTCGGGGCCGGCGTTAGCCATGGACAAAATGCCCGGCCGGTCATGGCGCAACCCGGCGGCAAATTCATCGCCGAACCGGTAACCAGGGCCTCCTCGGCCGTCACCGGAGGGGCATCCTCCCTGAATCATGAAATCCGCGATGACGCGATGGAACTTCAGATTGTTGTAAAAACCGCGTCTGGCCAGATTGACAAAATTTCCGACCGTCACGGGAGCTTCGTCGGCAAAAAGCTTAAGCCGGATGGCGCCTTTGTCTGTTTCTATAACTGCGATGAGTTTGTTTTTCATGATTTTCTCCTTGAGGATGGATGTGTTGGACTCTAAAGACTATCGGCGGATATGTCAAGGCAAAAACCGTCTTGCAAAAGGCCGGTGACTGGGCTAAAGACGGCAAACCACTATAAAATTGCGGCAGGCGTGTGCATGCAACACAGCCACCGGCCCAACTGTGAGGAAACGGACATGAACAAAAAAAGCGATAACGAAAAGACAATCGTGAGCGTCGTCATGGGAAGTGACTCCGACCTGCCGGTCATGGAGGAAGCGGTAAAAATACTCGACCAGTTCGGCATCGGCTGCGAACTGGTGCTAACCTCCGCGCACCGCACACCCGAGAGAACGGCAAGGTTCGCCAAAGCGGCCGCCGGACGGGGCATCAAGCTCATCATCGTCGGGGCAGGTGCGGCGGCGCATCTTGCCGGTGTGATCGCCTCACAAACCATGCTGCCGGTAATCGGCGTCCCCATCGATGCAACATCGCTGGGCGGTCTGGACGCCCTTTTATCCACGGTGCAGATGCCCGGCGGCATTCCCGTGGCGACCATGGCCGTGGGCAAGGCGGGCGCGAAAAACGCCGCTCTTTTTGCGGCACGCATCCTGGCGCTTGAAGACAAAAACATCGACTTCGCGCTAGGCGCCTACATCAAAAAGATGGCCTCCGATGTGGATAAAAAACACAAAAAACTGACCGCGACCCGTACGGCCGCAAAACGTCCTTAAGCCCCCCGGGCGACCGGGCACCTCCGGACATGCATTCGCCTTAAAAACCAAAACAGGGCGGTGCGCCTTTTTTTCGCCCCGGACAGACACGATGACGAAAATCCTGAAACAAGATAAGCATTCATCCCTGGAAGCTCTGTTGGATGAGGCCGCGGCCATTGTCGCACACGGCGGCGTGATTGCCTACCCGACCGAGACCCTCTATGGTCTGGGCGCCGATGCAACCGACGAAAAGGCCCTCAGGCGAATTTACGAAATCAAGGGTCGTGACTTTAACAACCCTGTGCCGGTAATCATCGGCAAACCGGATGACCTCTACCCGCTGGTGAGCAAAGTCGGCACTTTGGCTGAAAGGCTCATCAGGGCCTTCTGGCCGGGCCCCCTGACCATCGTCTTTCAGGCCTCCCGTGCTGTTTCGCCATTGCTTACGGCAGGAACCGGAAAAATAGGCATCCGCCTGCCTGGCCATTACGGCGCAAGGCAGATCGCCACCCGGGCGGGAAGGCCGCTCACAGCCACCAGCGCCAACCTGTCAGGTTCGCCCGGGTATGCCGATCCGGCTCCACTCATCATAGAACTCGGTGATAAAATTGACGCGGTGGTTGATCTGGGAAGAACCGCGGGTGCGCCTGCCACAACCGTCGTTGATGCCACCGGCTCGGAAGCGGTGATTTTAAGACAGGGAACAATAACCCGTGAAGAGATCATGCTCAAAACCGGCTGAATTTCCTTAAGAAAACCAGTCAGCCGAAAGCGAGGGCCTGTCGAAGCGTCCTTTACCCTTTGTCCTTTAGCCTTTGTCCTTCCCCTACAGTCCCCGCAGATGTTCCGGCCGCAGCATATTCGTCTCACGGCCGGCCAGAACTGAATCCACCAGCGCAATCATTTTATCCCTGTCTTTTTGCAATGTGCCGGTGATCGGCAGGTAGTTGGAGGCATGTGTGCCGACAAATTTCAGTCTGTCGATGGTAATGTTCTCAAAAATATTTTTCATCTCGGCAAGAGTCTCAAAAGGATCCAGAAGCTTAAACTCCCCCCTTTGCACCCGGTTGAATAAAACCGTCCCCGGCACGGGGGTCACGGTGAGCGCCGCCAGATATTGAGGCGTCATCTCATTTATGATCCGGGCGGTGGCCAGCGCGTGACGGACAGATGCCTCACCCGGGCCCGCCAGCCCCAGAAGCACCATCGCGGACAGGTTGATGTCCGACTCCACCAGATTCCGGCCGGCCAGAAGCATCTCCTCATAACCAACGCCTTTTTTGACTCTCTTAAGCAGGTCGTCATCGCCTGTTTCCACGCCGATATAAGCCTTCGTCAGGCCGGCGGCACGGAGAGCCCGGAGCTCCTCCGGTGATTTGGAAAGAGTGCTTTGCGGGCCGACATAACTACCCACATGACGCAATGACGTGAATGTGGAATAAAGGGCTTTTAAAATCTCAAGGAGCTTGTCCGTGCCGATGGCGATGGCATCCCCGTCGCAAAGGAATGCTTTTTCGATATCGCCGTAATAGTCGCGGGCCATGCGGATATCTTCCAGAATTTCGGTGATATCACGCTCGCGGTATTTGTCTCGCTTATACATACCGCAAAATGTGCATTGATTGTGGGAGCAGCCGATGGTGCACTGCAGCAGGTAGCTTGAGGCCTCGCTGAAAGGCCGGTAGATGTTTCCTTCGTATCTCAATATAAATCTCTTCGGGCTGCCGGGGAACGCGCCTACAGCAGGCGCTCCGCACCGGAGACTGCCACTGTTGTCTTGATGGCGTTTTGCGGCACTGTGATAAAAACAATCATAAAGGGTATCTGTCCGTTGGGTATCACCCGTTCGTTGGAGTTTTCACGCCCTTCCGGATAGGAAAGCCTCGTTTGCATTTCTTCGTCTGTGAGGTTCATCAGCTCTTCATCCGTCAGAACGTTTCCGGCATAAGAAGTCCGGCTTTCCAGCACGACAGAGTAGGCGTCAAGGAGCTCCGCCTTTACTCTCAAGCGGGTTACCGGAAAGTCGGCCTGGTTGACGACGAATCCCTCGACTACCCGGATGCTTCCGAGCAAATAGTTGCTGACGACTCTTTGTTGAACATTACGGATGTTTATCTGTGATATTACAGACTCGCCGTCGGAGTACCGGGGCTTGTCGGAAAAGGCCATCTTCAGCCGCCTGCCCTGTTCGACAAACATTCCCGCCAACCGCCTGCCCTGCTCGGGAATCACGAAGGTATAAAGAACTGCCGGCACGACAATAATCACCAAAATTGTCCAGAGTGCGGCTACCCAGAATCTTCTCTTTTTTACGGGGCGCGCCACAGGAGAGGAGATTTCCTCCTCATGGAGTGCATATTCACCTATGTCATCCTGGTCCTGGTCCGGCTCTGAGTCGTCTGGACTTTGCTCGCCCCGGATGAGCGGCTGATATTCCGGGTCCGGCTCAAAAACAGGTTCATCCGCGGGGCCGGATTCAAATACAGGCCCGGATTCAGTTTCGGGCATGAGACGGCGCGGGGGGAGATCCCCGCCGTGCGGTTCAAACTCCCATTCCGGTTCCTGAGGCGGTTGAGACTCCCACGGGATTTCAGAATCAGGCGTATGATCCAACTTTGATGCCCGCCCGGTTTCTGAAGCCGGATGCGTCTTAATCTCCGGTTCCCACGGTGGCACGGCATCACGGACAGCAAAGTTTTCCTCTTCCCCGCCCAGGACACCTTGCAGGAAGTTTTTCATGTCTTCGTCGTGATGGGAAGCGACCGGCCTGTCCGGTGCCGCTTCAAAAGACAGGCGTCCGGGCGCCTGCTCCTCAACGGGCCGGTGAGGTGCGGCGACCTTGCTGAATTTTAAGGGGTTTTCCTGAAAGAAAACATGCCGGCAGCGGCTGCAGCGCATCCACATGCCGTCTGGTTCCATCAGCGAATCATCGAAGCGGAATCTCGTCCGGCACTGCCTGCATTGTATGATCATGGGTTGTCTCCACTTTTTCACCAGGAGCCGTCAGTACGTAAACTTCCGGCAGGAAGCGGTATTTTTCGGCATAATCCAGTCCATAGCCGATGACAAAGCCGTCATCGATGGTAAAGCCTACATAGTCCGCCTTAAACTCTACTTTTCTTCTTTTTCGCTTGTCAAGGAAAGCGCACACTTTAAGTGAGTGCGGCCTCCTGGATTTCAGCTCGCCGACAATGTATTTAAGCGTCAGGCCGGTATCGACGATATCGTCAACAATCAGCACATCACGGTTTTCCAAAGACAGCTCCACATCCTTGACGATAGTGATGCGTCCGGAACTTTCCGCCGCGTCACCGTAACTTGAGACTCTCATAAAATCGACGCGGCAGGGGACAGTCAGGCTTCTGACCAGATCGGCCATGAAAACAAACGCACCCTTCAGAATACCGATAACCAGAAGCTCACCGCCTGCATAGTCGCCGGATATCTCCCGGGCCAGCTCCTCAACGCGCTTTTCTATCGCCGGGCGGTCAAACAATATTTTTTTATCGCTTTGGGACATGTCTTCGGGCACCTTCCTGCCGTAGCGCAGCGCGTAATTTACTCAACTTTACCGGAGTCTGTCAATGTCAAATCACATAAAAGTACGGCACCGGCGAGCGATAGAGTCGATATTGGCGCGAATCATGCTTTCCGCCCTCTCCAGCTCGCCTGCTGTTTTGAATTGAGACGACAAGCTGAGCAGTATCGCGTTGAACGGGGAAATGTCGCGGCCGAATTTTTCATAATCAATGTGGCTGATCATGTACTGAGAGCCGTCAAAATAATACTTGCCCAGGCGGTTGGCATCCTCCGACCGGAAAGGCCAGGTGGTTTTCCAGTTGAAATACTCAAGCGCGATCGATTTGACCAAATGGTCATCAAAGTATTGAGGTTTCAATTCCCGCCCGACCAGATCGGCAATCAGGCGGAAATAGGTGACCACCAGATCGATGTCCGTCAGGCACAGGCCGTAAAGGTACCAGTCATCGATAATCTTTTGCAAAATTAGCTGCTGGTTACGGGGTATGAAATGATGGCTCGGACACAGATGGCCGGCGCACACCTCCTGTCCATAAAAGGACACGCCGCGCATATCGACGCCGTTATTGGACATGGGATGTAAAAGACAGCCGACCTTTTTTTCGCCGGCGTCCAGAAATCCCAGATACTCGCAGCAGTAAATCACCTCGTAACGTTTTGTGAAATCTTCCGCGGCAAACGTCACCGCGGCATAACGGGGAAGGTCATCGGGCGACGCCACCATGTCGCGGTAGCGTGCGGTGCGGGCGCGAAGCCTCGTCACCAGCGCCTCTCGCGAGCTGTCCACATAATTATACAAGCCGCAGCAGGCACCGCAGGACTTGCCGGGATCCGGCTGGCACAATACCAATGTTTGGTCAAAATAAGACATCGCCGCCTTATAAAAGGATTGAGATTGCAGGTCAAGATCAAAAATGGTATGGACACTACCCCGGCGCGCCGGACGTGAAATCGTCCCTCGCGCCTCCAGGCGGCCTGGCTGCAAATAAACAAAGAAGTGAAATAATGTCTTTGATTGAAACCATACCTCTGCCCAACGGACTTGAACTGACCATTCACGACCGGTCGCGCCGCATCGCCTCGGACACGGTGAAGGTGGAGCTATCCTTCGGGATGAAAATAAAAGTGGCTCCGTCTTTTTTCGCCTCGGAGGATGATCATCTGGAGCTGGTCGGCATCTTCGGTGACGAGCTGACCTATGAGCACAAACTGGAACGCACCTTTGTGTCTGAAGCGGATGAATCAGCCATCCGCGCCGAACTTTTGGATACGTTCAAGGCCAATTCATTGAATTATCTTTCCTCGCCCGACTTCGCCCGGAAAATGGCCCTGTCGTTGCTTCGGGATATCAGGCAAAACCCCTTCAAATACCGCAGACCGGTACCGGATGCGGACGTGGACGATTGAATCAGGAATTTTAAATGATGAATAATTCTCATCCCCTAGCCTCTGCGGCTGACGCGGCAGAGCTGTTGGCGGGGGTCGAAAAGCCCGGCCGCTATCTGGGTGCGGAGGTCAATTCCGTTATCAAGGAAAATCCGGAAGTGAGGTTTGTCCTGGCATTCCCGGATACTTACGAAGTGGGAATGTCGCACCTGGGCCTGCAGATCCTCTACAGCGTAATAAACGATCTTGACTGGGCCGCCGCCGAGCGCTCTTTCGCCCCGTGGCCGGACCGCGAAGCCCAGCTTCGCCTATACGGCCTGCCTCTGGCCTCGCTTGAGTCCGAAAGGCCGATTGCCGATTTCGACGTGATCGGCTTTTCCCTGCAGTACGAATTGTCCTACACCAATGTGATAAACATGCTCGAGCTGGGCGGCATACCGCCGTCCCGAAAAGACCGCTCCGATGCTCATCCCCTGATTATCGCGGGAGGTCCCTGCGCGTTCAACCCCGCGCCGCTGGCCGCTTTCATCGACGCTTTTGTCATTGGCGAAGGTGAAGAGGCGATCATGGAAATTGCCGAGCTCATGAGAGACGCAAAAAACAAAAGTCTCGGCCGCCGGGAGATACTTTCCCTGCTGGCGGAAATTGACGGAGTTTATGTTCCCTCCCTTCATGGCGGGAAGACGGTCATAAAAAAACGCCGGGGCATAGATCTGAACCGCTGGCCTCATCCGCGACGTCCCATCGTGCCTCTGATTCAGGCGATCCATGACCGGGTCGTGGTGGAAATAGCACGGGGCTGCACCCGAGGCTGCCGCTTCTGCCAGGCAGGCATGGTCTGGCGCCCCTACCGGGAAAGAGACGCAGCTGTGGCAAGGTCAATGGCCGCCGAGGCGCTGTGCATGACCGGGCATGACGAAATATCCCTTCTGTCACTAAGCTCCGGTGACTACAGCTTGATTCAGCCGCTCATGCAGTCACTGATGAATGATCACCATGACGGGAAAATAGCGTTGGCTCTGCCATCGCTGCGCGTCGAGTCGTTGAGCGAGGTGCTCATTGAAGAGATCAAGCGCACCCGGAAAACAAGCTTCACGCTTGCGCCGGAAGCGGGAACGGAAAAAATGCGCCGCTCCATAAACAAAGGCAACACGGCCGAAGATCTTCTGCGCTCGGTCGATCAGGTTTTCTCCGCCGACTGGAAATCCATCAAACTCTACTTTATGATCGGCCTGCCCGGCGAGGAAGAAGAAGACCTCGACGGTATCGCCGATCTGGCATGGCAGGTACTCCGGGCGGCACGCCGTCGCGGTCAGGTTACTGTGAGTCTTTCCACCTTTGTGCCCAAACCTCATACCCCCTTTCAATGGGCAGTCCAGCTATCCGTTGAAGAAGTGGAGTCGCGGCAAAATTATCTGCGCAAAAAAATGCAAAACAGGCATCTGGCTGTCAAGTGGCACGACGCGCGTATGAGCATGCTCGAGGGCCTGCTGTCACGCGGTGATGAAAAAATCGGTGATTTGATTTTATCCGCCCACCGGAGGGGCTGTCGCTTTGACGGCTGGGGCGAGATTTTCCGCTTTGACCTGTGGGAAGAGGCGATCAAAGAAACAGGCATCGATGTTGATGAATATCTGCGGGAACACTCGGTCTTAGAACCCCTCCCCTGGGACAATATCGACTGCGGCCTTAGTCGTGCTTTTCTTGTGGCGGAAAAAGACAAGGCGGCCGCCGGAGAGGAGACGCCGGATTGCCGCCACGATGAATGTTATGCCTGCGGCGTGTGCGATTTTCAGGAAATACAAAATATTTTTTCCAAAAAGGAAGAGACCCCCTTGCCTGCCAAAGCCGGGTGGAAGGAGGAGCTCATCCGTGAAAAAATATACCGCATCAGATTTATTAAAACCGGCCCTGCGCGCTTTTTATCCCATCTGGAGCTGGCCGCGGCGCTTACCCGTTCCTTGCGCCGCAGCTCTTTGGCGCTTGCCTTCACGGAAGGCTTTCACCCGCACCCGAAAATATCTTTTGCGACGGCGACTCCCGTGGGTATGGCAAGCCTGTGCGAATATGCAGACGTCACCGTCAGACATCCCGCAGGCGAACCGGCGGATATCATCGGCGAACTTAATTCCGCCCTGCCCTCCGGAGTGGAAGTGACCGGGCTTCGGCCGCTTCCCTTCGGCGCCGGGCAACTTTCACGTTCCGTGTTCGGCTTCAGCTATGAAATCAATCTGCCGGAAAACATTCAGGCGTCGCGTCTTGGTGCCA